>MEOQ01000005.1 GCA_001769275.1 Bacteroidetes bacterium GWF2_43_63
TTAAGTTGAACATTTAAAAATTTGTAGCAAATATAATTTGACTACTTGTTGCAACTTCTTCAAAGACCTTTTTTATTACATGGATACTCCTGGAAAATCTTCGAAGCCTGCCCTCTCTTTTGTCCACAGATTATATACCCTCAGCAGGTCTTTGTATTTCAGCGGATGAAATACCTTTCAGTTTGCGACTGAAGCCATTTTCACAGATATGCGTGCTAATATTTTGTCGTCAACAATTATTACGATAACAGATGTTGTTTTTGTAAGGGAGGTGAAATACTTATTTTAGCAATTCAGCTTTTGCCTTATTAAGAGCTTCAAGAAAAACTTCAAAATTCAATTCTTTGATTTTGGGTTCATCAAAAAACTCGATTTTAATTTTCTCTATTCCTTCTTCTTGACTTAGTAAAGCGACGTGATTCCCATCAATTACAATGTAAGCAACTATTTTCTTGTAATTTACCGGACTGCCTATTATAATTTGAAAAGAGTTTTTCATGAATTGTTTAATTATTACTATTGACTTGTAAATTGAGCGTTTTCAGGGGGGATCATCAACTCCTGAGAGCCAGTCAAAATTAAATATTTTTTTATTTCAGTCATGCAAGTATGACAAATGGGGCTGAAGATTTTGTCTGGAGAGGAATGACGGCCTATCGGCCGCCGGACCTTGGTGGGGGAGCTTAACACAGAAAAAACTGCAATCCTTTGGATTGCATCGTTTTTTATTTAAGGCTTGCGCTCATGTGAGCATGGCGCATGCCTTAAATAAAAAAACCGGCTGAAAGCCGGTTTTTTCTGTGTAGCGGGGAGAGGACTCGAACCTCTGGCCTTCGGGTTATGAGCCCGACGAGCTGCCACTGCTCCACCCCGCAATATATCTTTGAATGCCTTTTTTTGCTTACCTTTGCAATTCGGGACTGCAAAGATACAACAATTTTAATACCCACAACAAAAATGTCGCATAAAAGCGGATTTGTCAACATAATCGGAAACCCTAACGTCGGTAAGTCAACGCTGATCAACGCTTTGACGGGTGAAAAAATATCTATTGTCTCGCCTAAGGCGCAGACAACCCGCCAGCGTGTGCTCGGTTTTCTAAGTACCGACGATTATCAGATTGTATTTTCTGATACGCCGGGCTATGTCGAAAATCCCTCTTATGAGCTTCATCGCAAGATGCTGGGTTATATCAATGCCGCGTTTGAGGATGCCGATATTGTGATTCTTATTATTGAACCTGAAACTCGCGAACTCAATCCAAATCTGTTGTTGCGCCTGCAAAACCTCACAGTTCCGCTCATTGTCTGCATTAATAAAGTCGACTTGAGTCAGCAGGAAAAGATGATGGAGCTGATGAATCTATACGAAGTGGTCTTCCCAAAAGCTGACGTAATGCTGATTTCGGCACTGCACAATTTCAACGTAGATGTTTTGCTTGGTCGTGTTTTGGAAAAATTGCCCGAGCATCCGGCCTATTATCCGAAGGATGTGCTGAGTGACCGAAACCTCCGGTTCTTTGTCTCGGAAATGGTGCGGGAACAAATTTTTTATATTTTCGATAAGGAAATTCCGTATCACTGCGAGGTAATCATTGATTACTATAAGGAAGACGAAAACATTCCGAAAATCGGCGCCACGATTTTTGTAAGCCGCGAAAGTCAGAAGCGGATTCTGATCGGGCAGGGCGGAAGTGCTGTGAAAAAACTTGGAACACTTTCGCGCAAACATATTGAGGAATTTCTTGGACAACATGTGTTCCTCGATTTGAATGTGAAAGTGAAGGACTGGCGAGATAATGAAACAACTTTAAAACAACTGGGATATTAATATGAGCAATATACTTGCTATCGTTGGACGCCCGAATGTGGGCAAATCGACTTTATTTAACCGATTGGTAGGCGAACGTGCTGCCATCGAAGATGCGACAAGTGGCGTGACACGCGACCGTCATTATGGAAAAAGCGACTGGAACGGCGTACATTTTTCGGTGATCGACACCGGCGGATACGTCAATAACAGCGAAGATATTTTCGAAGAAGAAATCAAGAAACAGGTCCACCTGGCCATTTCCGAAGCCGATGTAATTCTTTTTCTGACCGATGTGCGCGAAGGATTCACGCCTATGGATGAAGATGTAGCCGACATGCTGCGTAAATGCAAAAAACCCGTAGTGCTGGCGGTGAACAAAGCCGACAACAATGCCCAGGCTTTGAACATTGGCGAGTTTTATTCAAGTGGACTGAGCGAAATTTTTGCCGTCAGCGCTGTGAATGGCTCTGGCACCGGCGAATTGCTTGATGAGATTGTAAAACATTTCAATCCGATGGAAGAAGAACCGGACCCGGGTGTTGCTCGTATAGCCATTGTTGGCCGCCCCAATGCAGGTAAAAGTTCTATTCTCAACACCCTTATCGGTGAGGAAAGATCAATTGTAACGCCACTTGCAGGCACTACACGTGACAGCATTTTTACAGAATACGAGAAATTCGGATTTCATTTCATGCTGGTTGACACCGCTGGAATCCGCAAGAAATCAAAGGTGAGCGACAATGTTGAATTTTATTCGACCGTGCGTGCTATCCGTTCGATTGAAAACAGCGACATCTGTTTGCTGGTGGTTGATGCAACACGAGGTTTCGAAGCGCAGGATCTGCACATCCTGAGTATTATTAATGAAAATCACAAAGGAATTGTGGTGGCCATGAACAAATGGGATTTGGTGCCGAAGGATCATAAGACCATGGAAGAATACAAGGAAAATCTGGTTGCGCGATTGGTGCCACAAACCGATGTTCCGGTGATTTTTACCAGTGCTACTGAAAAAACGCGCGTGATAAAAATGCTTGAAGCCTTGCAGATGGTGCACGAAAACCGCGGCAGACATATTTCGACATCGAAGCTCAATGATGTGATGCTGCCTATTCTGCAGGAAACTCCGGTGCCGATATACAAGGGAAAGCGTGTGAAAATTAAATACATCACACAGCTGCAGCTGGCCTATCCTACATTTGTGTTTTTCTGCAACCTGCCTCAGTATATCAAGGAACCATACCGGAGATTTGTTGAAAGAAAGCTACGCGAAAACTTCGACCTCAAAGGTTGCCAGATACAACTGTTCTTCAGAGAGAAGTAACTTTTTGTAAGAGCTGTTTTTACTCTTAATATGGCGCACTCGCTGTGATTCAAAGATCTTCAGCGATGCGTGCCTTGCAACCACGCCCTCGCTGTCATCCTGAGACTGCCAGCAAAACACGTTTTACAACCTAAATGAAAAATGACACTTTAAGTTGCTGTCATCCTGAGTTTCGCTCCTGTAGCGCTTCTTGTGAAATAGCTTGCGAAGTATCGAAGGAGACAGCGAAAATCAACAGAAGAAAAGTCCGCGGTATAAAAAGAGATCCCGGCTTCCACTGGCAGAGCTTGTGGACACGCGGCGACCGGGAATTATGTACGACTTCTTTTGTTGATTTTCAGAGTTTTAAGCATGTGTGTCATTAGCAGTTTCGCTCCTATAGCTTTTTTAGCGAACCAGCTTCGAAGTATCGAAGGAGACAGCTGGAACCTGCTGCAGCACTTCGATACAATGAAGACCTGTGATATAAAAAGCTGAATGTTTCATCACTCAGTGTGACAGCAGGAAAGTTTTTTGCAAATGCGATTTCTCAATGCTTTCAAGATAACTTTTATCTTTTTACTTTTGTCTTTTATCTTTCCTATGCGTATCGACAAATTTCTCTGGGATGTAAGGGTGTACAAAACCCGCACAGTGGCTACCGAGGCCTGTCGCAACGGTCGCGTGAGCATTAAGAATCAGGAAGTGAAACCCGCACGCGACGTGGTTGTGGGGGATGTTGTGGTGATAAAGCTTCATGCATTTACCCGAACGATTCAGGTTGTCGACTTTCCGAAATCGCGAGTGGGAGCCAAGTTGCTGCCGAATTACATTTTGGAATTAACCCCCGAAGAAGAATTCAAAAAACTCGACCTGGTTCGCGAACGGCTTGTAATGCAACGTCCAAAAGGCACAGGCCGCCCCACCAAAAAAGATCGCCGCGAACTGGACGACTGGATGGAAGAGGAATAGATTTACGATATCTGATATTAGATTTGTGATTTTAGATTCGTGATTTTAGATTTTTGTTCGCCGGGACGAATGATTTATGATTGTTAAGTTTTACAGGCGCGCTGATAATCGCTTTTAACCTTTCAGATTCGCGAATTGTCCCTGCATAATCAAAGAGAAAAGCTTGATTGCAACTTGTTAGACAAGTGTTAAAAATTTGTGTAATTCCAAAAAATTTCTCATATTTGTAATTGCGGTGATTTTGCCGTTTTTTAAAATGTGATGTGTTTTCGCGTCCGTTTTTTGCACAGGGGTCATTTTTTTGCCATCACGGCTTTCAGATCCTTGATTTTTATTAACCATGAATATGTGTGCACATTTAACACGTGTTCAATAAATTTTTGCGATATGGAAACAAGAATTATCAAACAAATGTCCGATTTTGTCGAGCCTGTTTCGAGAAAAGACTTCAGCAATTTTCTTTTTGTTCATCTGCAGCCATACGGAGATCCAATAAATGATATCGAAGAATGCATTGATTATGCCTTGCTTGAAAATGTTCTGGCTGGCGGTTTCATCATTGCCGTTATTGATCGGGAAAAAATCGTGGGTGGACTTATTGTCAATCATACCGGTATGAAAGGTTATATACCAGAAAACATAATTGTTTATGTTGCTGTTGATTCAAATATGCGCGGAAAAGGAATAGGAAAAATGATGATTGAAAAGGCAATTTCAATGTGTGATGGAGATATAAAACTTCATGTTGAATATGAAAACCCTGCAAAACGTTTGTACGAAAGAATCGGGTTTAAAAACAAATATGCAGAAATGCGTTTTAAAAAAAATTGAAATGGCTGAGCTGAATATAAACATTGACCGAATTGCAGGAAATATTATTTCCATCAGTAATTTTCTTGCAAAGGCAAATATTACCTGGAGCCTTGTTACAAAAGTGTTGTCGGGCGAAAGGGAATTGCTTGAACACATTCTGACTCGCGAGCGGATGCAAGGGATTCATTCTTTCGGAGATTCAAGAATTTCATCGCTGCGAAATATTAAAGATGTGTGTTCTGAGGCAATAACTGTTTATATAAAACCACCGGCAACTGCTTATGCTGAAGATGTAGTTCGTTATGCCGATATTAGTTTGAATTCTTCGCTTAGGACCATTGTGAAGCTGAATGATTTTGCAAAAAAAATGAAGAGACGGCATCAGGTTGTAATTATGGTTGAACTGGGTGAGCTGCGAGAAGGGGTCCTGCGCGATAACCTGGTCGATTTTTATAACCGCGTTTTTAATCTCGATAATATTGAAGTGATTGGTCTTGGCGCTAATCTGGGATGTATGTACGGTGTAGAACCCACATACGATAAGCTTTTACAGTTGTCGCTTTATAAGCAGGTTTTGGAGTTGCGTTTCAACCGAAATTTGCCCATCCTTTCGGGCGGTAGCTCTATCACTTTGCCGCTGGTCGATGCAGGCAAAATGCCGGCAGACATAAATCATTTGAGAATTGGAGAGGCTGCCTTTTTTGGCACAAGTCCCCTGAATAATGAATTGTTTCGCGATTTGGATGGACGCACTTTTGAATACTATGCCAATATTATTGAACTCGCCGAAAAAGACATGGTTCCGGATGGTATTATTTCGGACGGGAATGTTGGTCATACGATTGAGTTTGATTCGGCCCGGAGAGGCCGCAAAACAATTAAGGCAATCCTCGATTTCGGACTTATTGATGTGGATTTGAGCAGCTTGAAAGCCTTGGATAAAACAGTGAAATTTGTTGGCATAACTTCGGATATGACGGTTGTTGATGTTGGTTCGAATCGGGCAAAAAACGGCTCAAAAAAATATCATGTTGGCGACACTATTCTCTTTAAGCCTGACTACATGGGCGTTGCACGCTTACTGAACTCAAGATTTACAGGGAAAAGAATTGTTAAGAATTCTGTCCTGGAATAATTTCATGATTTTTTAATCCGCATTTTCTCCAACCTCTCTGCGTCGCTGTAAGCGACCTGTTGCGATAGCTATCGCAAGCGTTGGAGAAGAACAATACAAAATCTTTTTGCTCATTGCGCGGTAATGTAATACGCGACATAGTTCAATCAGACAAATCCCTCCATTCACCAATAACCATTAACCAATAACCATTAACCATTAACCGCAACAATCTTTTCGGAATTAATTATGAATTTCATTTTATGGAAATCTTCGTATTTATTATCTTAGCACAAAATAAAAATCTATGAAAACCCGCCTTTTTGTTTTATGTGTTTTTGCAGCCATTGCAGCAACTGCTCAAACCACGGTTCCCACACAGCTTAATGTGTTTAAAAACGGCACCTACTTTATCATGCGTGAAGGCAATGCCAATATTTCAAACTACCAGGCTTCGGTCATGGTGCCGCCTTCACCACTCCTGAGCACCTACTGGCTTTCAACCACCAAGGATGTGAAAATCGAACAGATCCGTATTTTGAATGATACTTTGAAAAACAAACGAAATTTTTTCTCATACAACGAATTGCTCAAAGCCAATATTGGCAAGAAACTCCGCGTAGTGTACATGCTCGATGAAAAAAATATCCGCGAGTTGTCTGGCACACTGTCCGACTTTAATTCTTCAGCATCAACACTGAAAGTGAAAGGCGCCGACAACCGCACTACATTTATTTCGTCGACTTTTATTAAAGAAATTTCCTTCGATGAAAATCCAATCGAAAAAGCCGAAGTTGACAGTATTGTGCGTCGCGGATTTGTAACTTTCAATAAACAATCTGGTACCATTCCCGTGCGTGTGTCGTACATGCAGAGCGGTATTCAGTGGACTCCATGTTATAATATAAAAATTCTGAACGACAAAGAAGTTCAGCTTGAATTAAAAGCGACCGTTGAAAACAACATGGAGGATGATATTGCAAACACCGATCTGGTGCTGACTGTAGGTAGTCCGAACTTTTATTATGGCACTCAGCTCGATCCGATTGCAACTTCTTATCTGACCGGCTTTGGCTGGGGCGCAATTGGCGGAGCTGCTTACAATCAGTTTTCGAATGCACGCTTCGATAACTATCAGGTACAGGCCGATGACATGTCTATGTCAGAATCAACCGCTGGCGTAATCGATTACAATAATTATTACAACTACAACACGGGTGGCGAGAAATCGAACGATTTGTATTTCTACAAATGCGGAAAAGTTACTTTACCAAAAAACACAAAGACGTCGGTGATGATTTTTTCGCAGAATACGACTTATAAAGACATCTACGAAGTGGCCATCGGCGATCTGGTGAATTATCAGGGCAACCGCTACATCATGGATACAGAGAAAAATCGTCAGACTGTGTTTCACAGCCTTCGCCTGACTAATGCGACAACACAGCCATTCACAACAGGACCTGTTTTTGTGCTCGATGAAAACCTGATGCCGCTGGCACAGGATCAGCTGAAATACACGCCTGTGAAAGGCGAAACCAGTGTACAGCTTGCCCGCTCAAGCGATGTAGTTGTCACTTACACAGAAGAAGAAATATCGAGAACGGACAACTACACAACAATCAACCGCACACGCTATGCGAAAGTGGTGATTAAAGGTGAAATCAAAATTGAAAATCTGCAGGAAAAAGCCATCAATCTGAAAGTTGACAAAACCATTTATGCGGCTGTAACAGAAACTTCCGAAGCCGGCACGAACAAAAAAACCGGATCGTATTATGGAGTAAATCCGCTCTCTGAAATCAAATGGGATTTGAATGTCAAGGGCGGAGAAAAAAAGGTGCTGACCTATACTTACGAAGTTCTGGTACCATAATCTGATTTTTATGAAACAGCTGAAGACGCTGAGGATTATTCACATTGCTCTTCTGGTTGAAGCGCTCATTTTTTTCGCCATTGCGTTTTTCCTAAACAAAGACACAGAGCTTGTCTGGATGAATAGTGAAAATCCGGGTTTATTTCTGATCGGATTAGTTGCAATTATTGGATCTGCTATGAGCGCATTCATTGTTTACCGCTTTATGCTGAATAGTGTCCGTTCAAAAGAGCCAAAAGAAGAACGGTTGAAAGCATATTATTTTGCTGCTATTGTCAGAATGGCGCTTCTCGATGCAGCCATCACCATGTGCATTGTGTTTTTTCTCGTTGACAAAGCCTGGATTTATGCGCTTATACTGTCATTTCTGATTCTGGTTTATCTCAGCATGTTTCCTACACAGCAACGTATTGAGCGTGACTCTGAGCTGAGCATCGATGATTTTTCAGAAGATGAGTTCAACGATTAACTTTCCGCAACCTGAGTGCGTTGCGCAGCGACCTCTCTGCGTTGCGGGGTTGTTGTTGAGCCGATGCACTCAGGTCGATTTCATCGACGCAGAGAGATCGGCGGTGTGTTTTAAAAACACAAGGTGCAAAAACAACATTCCATCGTCCGGAAGCGACGAAGGAGCTGCGGGTCATGGAACCGTTGTTTTTGCTGGTTGTTTCGACGGTTCCATGTCCGCCAGCCATGTGCTGAGCTGAAGCCTGCCCTGAGCCCGACGAAGGGAAGCATGGCGGACGGTGGAATGTCGGAACAACCAGGAATTTTGAAACTGCAATTTTTGAAGTCATAATGAGTTTATAAGCATCCATCAACAAAAGACGTTTCTGAATTTAAGTTATTTGATTACTTTTGAGTTTCTGTTTATGAACCTGAAAAGAATTATTATAAGCCGTACCGACGCCATTGGCGATGTTATTCTGACATTGCCAATGGCTGTTTATATCAAACAGCAAAATCCTGCATGCGAGATTATTTTTCTTGGAAGAAATTACACCAAAGCTATTGCGGAGACCTGCCCGGCCATTGATTCCTTCATCAGCTGGGACGAGATTTCAAACAATTCTGTTGAAGAATTAGTGAAGCTGAAAGCCGATGCCATCATTCATGTCTTTCCGCGCAAGGAAATCGCGAAGGCCGCCCGCAGAGCTGGAATTCAGCTACGCGTAGGAACATCGCACCGATCGTTTCATTGGCTGAATTGCAACAGGAAAGTGAATTTCACCCGCAAGAATTCCGACCTTCACGAAGCGCAATTGAATTTTGAATTGCTCAAAGGCATTGGTATTACTCACGTTCCTTCGATGGGAGAGTTGGCTGGAATGGAATTGCTGTCGCCGAAAACAGCACTGAAAGCTGATTTGAACGCGCTCATTGATAACGGAAAATTCAATCTGATACTGCATCCGGGCTCCAGAGGCAGCGCGCGCGAGTGGGGCATCGATCGTTTCGCGGAGCTGATAAAATTGCTGCCTTCAGACAAATTCAAAATATTTTTAACCGGCACAGAAAAGGAAGGCGCATTGTTCCGAAATGAGCTTGCAATGCTGCTTTCGAATGTGACTGATCTTTCCGGTACGCTGACTTTAAGCGAACTCATTTTGTTTATTCAACACTGCGATGGACTTGTAGCTGCCAGTACAGGACCGCTGCACATTGCAGCAGCAATCGGTATTCATGCCATCGGCCTGTTTCCGCCCATACGCCCCATGCATCCCGGTCGCTGGGCGCCCATTGGGAAAAAGACAAAAGTTTTTGTCGCCGCAAACGAATGTTCATCCTGTCGCAAAACCGCTCAGTGTGCGTGTATGCGCGAAATTTCTGCTACTACTGTGGCGGAGTATCTGATGAGTTTGTGACGAGTTATTAGTTTTTGAAATCTGCTCAGTAGCAAACATAATATTCCATCGTCTGATGGCGACGTAGGAGTCAGAGGATATGGAATCGTTATGTTTGCAGCAACACCGACGATTCCATATTCTACGATTCTCTCCGGGAGTTTATCGCGCCGTGGCGTGAATGGAATATCGTCTTTGCTTTTATGTTTGATATTTAGTGGTTTTACGAAAGTGCGTTATAAGCAGCCCCGCTGTCATCCTGAGTTTTTCGAAGCGAAGCGTAGAAAAGTATCGAAGGAGGCAGCGGGGGGAACTTCGTCGGAGAGTCAACAGCAGGATAAACTAAATCGAAGCACGACCAGCGGGATCAAAACGTATTCTTTAAAATCAGACGACCAGATTTCATTATTCCCTCCGCTTTTGCTACCTTTGTAGTTAGCAAAACAGAAAAGAAATGAATTCAATAAAACGTATTGGTGTGCTTACTTCAGGTGGCGATGCACCGGGCATGAACGCCGCTATCCGTGCGGTAACACGTACTGCTATTTTTCACGGACTTCAGGTAACCGGCATTCGGCGCGGTTATCAGGGAATGGTAGAAGGTGATTTTATTGAACTTGAAACGAAAAGTGTTGCCAACATCATTCAGCGAGGTGGTACTATTCTGAAAACTGCGCGCAGCAAGGATTTTATGACAAAGGAAGGCATGAACAGAGCATACAATAGTATAAAGATGGCTGGTATTGATGCTCTGGTGGTCATTGGTGGTGACGGTACATTCCGTGGCGCTCATGAATTCACTTCGATTTATAAGGATGTGAAAGTTGTTGGAATTGCCGGCACGATCGACAATGATCTGGCCGGCACCGACAATTGCATTGGGTATGATACAGCGTTGAATACAGTTGTTGAAGCTGTTGATAAAATCCGCGACACTGCCGATTCGCACGAACGACTTTTCTTTATTGAAGTCATGGGCCGCGATGCCGGATTCATTGCTTTGCGCAGTGGTATTGCCGTTGGCGCCGAAGATATTTTAATTCCTGAAACTTCATCTTCTATTGATGAACTTATAGATAAGCTTGAGAATGGTCGTCGCAGAAATAAAACCAGCGGCATCATCATGATTGCTGAAGGCGATGAGAGCGGTGGGGCCTTTGCCGTGGCCGAGCAAGTGAAGAAAAGACTGCCTCAATATGATGTTCGTGTAACTGTGCTCGGTCACATCCAGCGCGGCGGTTCGCCTTCGTGTATGGATCGTGTGTATGCCAGTCAGTACGGCTATCATGCTGTAAAAGCGCTGCTGTCGGGCAAATCGGGCATTATGGTCGGCATTATTAAAAGGGAAGTGGTCGAAACACCCTTTGGCGAGGCCGTAAAACACACCAATAAAGTGCGTACGGATTTGAAGGAAATGATCCGGACCTTATCTGTTTAAATCTTCAATGTGTTTGCCCAAATTATTTTACCGCTACCACTAAAAGGTTATTTTACTTATAGTGTCCCTGAACATCTCCGTGATCAGGTGGAGACTGGTATGCGTGTGGTTGTTAATTTTGGCGCGAAGAAGTTTTTTACGGGAATCATTGCCCGAATCACAGATCAGAAACCAGATGAGGATATGAACCTCAAGGAAATTTCGGATGTACTTGATGTGTTTCCGATTGTAAATCAGCTCCAGCTGCAGTTTTGGGAGTGGATGTCCTCCTATTACATGTGCCCGCAGGGCGACGTGATGAATGCGGCTATCCCGGCCGGACTCAAGATTGAAAGCAACACCATTTATGTAGTCAATCCTGATTTCAATGACGATTTCAGTCAGCTGTCCGATGATGAATACATGATTGCAGAAGCCGCGCTGAAAGCGGAAAAGCTAACACCGGTAGATATTCAATCCATCACCGGTCGGCAAGCAGTTCATCATCTGATAAAATCGCTGATAGAGAAAAAAGTTCTTCATCCTGTCGAAGAGCTTGAAGAGCGGTATACACCGAAGAAACAAAAGTTTCTTTCCATTGCAGCCGATTACGAAAACGAAGGGATACTCAATGCTCTGATGGTAAAACTGGAGAAAAAATCGCCGGTTCAGTTCAGAGCATTACTCACTTATTTTAATCTTGCACGCGGAACAAAAGAAGTCTCATTTACAGAATTAAACAAGGTTGCAGGAACTTCGGGGGTTGCTGCATTAATTAGAAAAGAAATTCTATTACCCGCAGAACGCATCGTTTCGCGTCTTGAAGAATGGTCGTCAGACAGCCCTGCACCTACGTTTCAGCTTTCTGATGCTCAGGAGAATTCATACTCCGAAATCAGGGATAAATTGCTTGAGAACAAGCCAGTTCTTTTGTTTGGAGTCACTGGTAGTGGTAAAACAGAGATATACATTCGCTTCATCAGCGAAATGCTGGCCTCGGGAAAACAAGTGTTGTACCTGCTTCCGGAAATTGCACTTACTGATTTTATGGTTGACCGTTTGCGTGCATATTTTGGAAAAGATTTGCTGGTCTATCATTCGCGTTTCAACGCGCAGGAAAAGGTCGAAATATGGAACGAGGTGCTTGAGAAAGGTGAGCCAAAACTCATTCTGGGAGCGCGTTCCGCATTGTTTATGCCATTCAGCAATCTGGGACTCATCATCGTTGATGAAGAGCACGACTCAAGTTATAAGCAACAGGATCCTGCACCGCGCTACCATGCACGTGATAGCGCAGTTATGCTTTCGCGGATAACCGGTGCGGGAATTATTCTCGGATCAGCTACTCCCTCGCTCGAAACATGGGTGAATGCCAGCAATGGCGTCTATGCCCGCGTTGATTTGGCTGAGCGCTTCGGAGTGGCAGTGCATCCCGATGTTCACATTATCGATATTCGTCAGGCAACTTTTCGCAAGAAAATGCTCGGACCATTGAGTCCCGAGTTGTACGAAGCCGTAAAAAAAGCCGTGATGCACAAACGGCAGGTCATTCTTTTTCAGAACCGTCGTGGCTACAGCACATACATCGAATGCAGCGACTGTGGCTGGACCCCGGTTTGCCGCAACTGCGATGTGTCGATGACGTATCACAAAAATATTGAGTTGCTCAAATGTCATTATTGTGGTTACACCGATCGAACACCGACAAAATGCCCTTCGTGCAAAAGCTCGCAGATACTCATGAAGGGAATGGGCACTCAACGCATCGAAGATGAATTGCAAATTTTGTTTCCCGATTACAAAATAGCCAGAATGGACATGGATACCACCCGGGGAAAGAGAGCCATGTCGGAAATTTTTAAAGGATTTGATGAAGGCCGGTTCAGTATTCTTGTAGGCACGCAGATGATTACAAAGGGCCTGGACTTCAGTCGTGTCGATGTGGTTGGAATTATGAACGCCGACAATTTGCATGCTTTTCCTGATTTCAGATCGCACGAACATGCATTTCAGACTATGATGCAGGTGGCTGGCAGAGCGGGCCGCAGAGATGCCGGCGGTCAGGTTTTTATTCAGGTATATGATAAAGAAAATCCGATTGTGAAATATGTCGCCGAAGGCAACTATGTTGAATTCATGGAGCTTGAAACACAATCGCGCATAAACTTTCAGTATCCGCCCTTTGTACGTCTCATTCGTCTTTCGGTCATGCACAAGGATAAGCCGGTTGCGGAAAAGGCCTCAGCGATGTTGAAATCGCTTTTAAAGAAGAGTTTTAGCGACAAGCAATTGCTCGGCCCCGAATATCCTCCGGTAGGCAGGATAAAAAATTATTACATCAAAAACATTCTGATCAAGCTTCCCCGCAATAAAGATCTTGGCACATACAAGACCTGGATTTCTGATCAGCTGATTGCTCTTCTGGCACATCCCGACAATAAAGGTGTGCGCGTAATAGTCGATGTTGATCCGCTGTAAAATGAAAGAGCAGCTCGACGCCATAAAGAAATTACTTTTCGATAGCTGCAGAGCAACGGCTGATTATGCTGTTGATTTATTACTGAAAAAACCTGAACTGCTTGCCGGTTTCGAAACACTTGCATTCTCGGATAATTATCCGTTCGATATGCGTTCTTCAAATGTTATAGAAAAGGCCGATGAAATCAAGCATGGATTCGCTGCTGATATGATACCCCGCATTGTGCAGCATCTCACGCTGTTTAAAAGCGACGGGCCCAGACGACAGTTTCTTCGTATGCTTGCCAGATATGTTCACGAAATCGATGAAGATTATACAGGAATCCTGTATGATGCTTGTTTTGAATTTGCCTGCGATCCTGCACAGCCAGTGGCCGTGCGCCACAATGCGCTGCTGGTTATCGGTAAACTTTGCGTTCGATATCCTGATTTAAAAAATGAAATATATTCAGCACTTGAGTTGCGATCAAACGATGAACACGGTCCGTTCGGCGCTTGGCTGAAAGCGTTTCTTGTTGCGGATCATGGCAATGTTGCAAAAAAATAGCTGCAACAATGTGCAGCTATTCGGAAGAAATATTGTTTTATTTTCTGATATCAAGTTCCTGAATAATATTCGGAGCTTCGGCATATTTTTCAATCAGGAAAAGAATGTAGCGGATGTCTGTCGAAATAGTCCTGGTCTGATCTGGTACATAACTCAGACTCGATGCTGTAGCTTCCCAGTTGATGTCGAACACGATGCCAACCAGTTCTCCTTTGCCATTGAGGATGGGTGCGCCAGAGTTTCCACCGGTCACATCGCAATCTGTAAGGAAACAAACCGGAACATCGCCGGCAGCATTGGCGTAGTTTGTATATTCTTTTTTGTTATAAAGATCTTTCAGTTTTTCGGGAACGATGAAGTCCGGATTGTTGGCGTCTTCGCGTGCCATAAGCTCTGAAAGGGTAGTATAGAAGGGCTTTTCAACACCATCGGTTGGTGTATAGTTGGTCACTTTTCCATAAGAAATACGCATCGTGCTGTTGGCGTCCGGGTAGAATTTTTTCTTGCCTTCAAGCATTTTCATCAGACCATTCATATAGAGCCGTTCACCGTTTTCAAGTTTTTGCTCCATAGCAACAGTTTGATCTTTTATTTGATTGTGTTTTTCGTTGAAAGACATCATTGCCAAAAAACCAGGATCTTTTTCAAGCACTTTAGCATTGGGTTCTCTTAGAAATTCATACACCATTTCCTTGCTTGAAAAAATTGATTTTTCATACAAATAGGTTGCATATAATGAAAAATTATCCTTGAATTTTTTATCAACTTCGTCAAAAACGGTTGGATAAAATTCCGCATTGATGTCATCTTTCATAAAGCGCAACAAAGCGATGAATATCCTCTTATCTACATCAACATTGTAACCATTGAAATAGTAGTTAGAGGCGTAGTATTTGAGCTTTGTACTAAGGTCAGCAACCTTGGCAGCTTTCTGTTCTTCGGGAATATCTGTTTTATTCAGATAGAAATACAGTGAGTCGAATTTATTGGCGAAAGAAATAATTTCAGGACCTCTGAAAACGCATTCTTTGTAATAAATAATGGCTTTGCGATACTTAGCTATTTCCGAAGTAGCTTCGTTTATTGTTGTCAGCGCATTGCCATATTTTGTTTTTCTCGATGCATCAGCGCTCACCCATTTGGTGAAATCACTTTCCATCTGCTTCTTTTTGTCAATCGCTTTCAGGCGCTTCAGAACTTCAATCTGCCCAATGTAATATTTCCAGTAATTTGAAGAACGATTGTATTTTGAGCGATACATGAGCTTAATGGAAGGGTCGCGGTCCATGTCTTCTTTCATCAGTCGCAGCTTGGTGTCGCGAATTTTAATGATGGAAGGATTAATGGTCTCAAGGGTAAGATCCAGCCCGCCTGAAGTCATGGTGCGGTCTGTAGTTCCCGGATAACCAAGCACCATGGTGAAGTCGCCTTCGTTCACACCTTGGGTCGAAATTGGAATGTAATACTTTGGAACGTAAGGAATATTTTTTCTTTTATCATACGGAGAGGGCTTCCCATCTGGTCCCATATAAATGCGGAAGAAAGAAAAATCTGCTGTGTGACGCGGCCAGAGCCAGTTGTCAGCATCAGCTCCAAAATTTCCCAATGCCAAAGGTGGAGCGCCTACCAAACGCACATCGCGAAATACTTCATAAATGAAAAGATAAAATTCGTTGCCTTTGAAGAAAGATTTTACTTCGCCTTCGTAATGTGATCCGCTAACAGCTTCACCAACCAACTTTGCCGAAATTTCCTTGATTTTTGCATCGCGTTCAGCAGGAGTCATTGATTCCTTGAGCAGCGGCAAAACTTTTTGACTGACATCTTCAATGCGAACCAGAAACGTGGCTTTGAGGTTGGGATTATAAAGCTCCTGTTTTTTATCCAAAGCCCAGAATCCATTCTGCACATAGTCTGAATTATACTTAATTGAGTTCTCTGTGATGTACTCAAGTCCGCAATGGTGATTGGTCATCATCAGCCCTTCTTTCGAAACCATGAAAGCTGTGCACATGCCGTCGTTCATCGAAACAATGGCATCTTTGAGACTTGCGTGGTTTATGCTGTAGATTTCTTCTGCAGTGAGCTGGAGTCCCATTTTTTGCATGTCGGTATAGTTCAGACGTTCCACCAGTAGCGGAAGCCACATTCCTTCATCGGCGGAAACCTTTGAGATGGACATTGTGACGACCAAAAGGATAAAAAACAACTTTTTCATAACAGCTTGATATTTCTTTCGTTTGACAAAATTACATTTTTTTAGCAAATCGCTTATTTGCTCAGAATCCGGAATTCGGTCCGGCGGTTGGCCTGACGTCCCTGATCGTTGGTATTAGTGGCTACTGGCTGTGATTCTCCATAGCCATTCGAAACCAGACGATCTTTAGAAATGCCGGATTTTATTAAAAAAGTCACAACCGATTCTGCCCGGCGATCGGATAGATCCATATTATAGGCATCGGATCCAACATTGTCGGTATGACTCATGATTTCAATTTTTAAGGTTGGCAGATCTGTCATGAGTTTCACAAGCCGGTTCAGTTCTTCAACCGATTCGGGACGCAGTGTTGCGCGGTCGAAATCATAGAAAATATTATTCAGCGTGATTTTCTCACCGACGCGAACATCTTCAAGTTTCGCTTTGGCTGTATCACCGGCAAGCAATAGTTTGCTCAGAAACATATCAAGTACCAGCTCCTCGCGTTTTTCATCATCAGCAACAGCGATGTGATAAGTACCCATTTTGTATCCGTCGGCTTTTACTTTTATTTCGTATTCGTCACCAAACATCAGGGTTGTCTTGTAGGTGCCTTCTTCTTTATCAGATGTGAGATTGGCTACAACCTGTTCTTTGTTTTTTGAGTGGAATTCAATACTGGCTTCCAGTGCTTTGTAGGAATTGGCATCAGCCACACGGCCACGCAAAGTGATGGTCTTTTTCTTGGCCTTTACAATGGTCATATAATACAAATCCTGTCCCCCGATTCCGTAGTTTTTGGAGGATGAATAATAGGCGTGTTTCTCGTCAGGAGTCGGTATATAAAACACATCGTCTTCGGTGGTGTTGATAGGATAGCCCATGTTTTCAGCAGCCGACCAGAATCCATCCTCTGAAATTGTGCTGATGAAAATATCGAATCCGCCCATGTTTTCATGGCCCTGCGACGAGAAATACAGCGTCATCCCGTCTGGTAACATATATGGTGAATCTTCGTCAAACGGAGTGTTAATCGTTGATCCAAGATTTTCTGCTTCAGTCCACCTGTCTCCGATTTTTTCCGAGACCCAGATGTCACGTCCGCCATATCCACCTGGACGGTTTGAAACAAAATAGATGAAATTCATATCAGGCGAAAAACAAGCATGTGTTTCCCAACCTTTTGAATTAATGGGTTCCGGAAATTTTTCGGGTTTGCTCCATTCGTTGTTTTCAAGCAATTCTGAGAAATAAATATTGCCATCTCCTTTGTCGTCGCGGTAAAGCAGAATGGTTTTTCCATCAGGCGAAATGCTGATAGTGGCTTCGTGGCCTACCGTATTGATCTTGCCCCCTATGTGTTTTGCTGTGGTCCAGCGATTGTCGGAACCCAGATTTGAATAATATACGTCTTCGAAGAAAAGACCTTTGGGGTCCTTCTTGTCTCCGGTACTGCCTTCTCTGCGACTGGTAAAATACAGCGTTTTCATGTCCGAAGTAATTACAGGGCTGTATTCAGGATAGTTTGTATTTACAACGGTTCCCAGGTTTTCAATTTTTATGCTCAATGGATTATTGATGACCCTGATGGCAGTAAACGATTTTTCTTTGAGGACTTTGATAGAGTCGACCAGCTCGGGATCATCGTACTCAGCGTATTTAATAAACTTATCAAAGTTTTCAACTGCCTTGTTGAATTTGTAGTCTATATGATAAACGATGCCAAGATGCATGAATACATCAATCGGGGCGTTACTTTCGATATAGTCGCCCTGATATTCCCTTACCACAGACAGCGCTGCTTTCTCAAGGTATGGAATGGCGCGGGGTTTATCACTGCTCATGTTGGCATAGCAGTAACCAATTTTAAAATTCAGGTTTGCATTATTCTTGTAAACCGAATCCCATTGGAGGTAAATCTCAAGGGCTTCTTCAAAGTTGTTGTCTAATAATGCAGCTTCTGCTTTGTCGTAAGCATCTCTGTATTTCTTGTCAGTCTGCATTTTTGAAATTTCATCAAGGGGTTGAGAAATCAGTGAAAATGCTGAAAAGACAAAAAGAAAAGTCAGAAAAGTAAACCTGCTCATGAGTTATATATTTTATAATCAATGTGCAAAAGTAATAATTAATCTCTAATATTTAAGAACAAATAGAAGTATTGTCTTCAAAAAGCTAATAATTTTGGGTTTAGATGCGTTTTTTGCCAAAGAAATCTTTTAGCAATTGAGCAGCCTCTCTCTGACAGATTCCTTTGACAACGCTGGTCTTTGGATGAAGAATTTTTTCTGAAAGCGTTGTATATCCGAATTTTATATCATCTGCGGCATAAACGATTCGACCAATGCGTGCCCATTTCAGTGCTCCGGCACACATGGCGCAGGGTTCAAGCGTAACATACAAAGTGAAGTCTTCCAGATACTTCATCCCGGAATCAGCTGTATACGCTGTTATCAATAGAATTTCGGCATGAGCCGTCACGTCTTTCAGAAGCTCTGTTTGATTGTATGCCCGGGCTACAATGCGGTTGTTGTGCACCAGCACCGCGCCAATCGGGACTTCATCGCTTTGAAATGCTTTTTGTGCTTCTTTCATAGCCTCAGCCATAAATTTTTCATCCATATTTTCCATCATTTGCTGAGTATTTTAATTTCTACACGACGATTCAGTTTTCTTCCCTCTGGCAGATTGTTGTCTGCAATTGGAAGCCGGCTCCCATTACCGATATATTTCATCCGGGTAAGCGCGATTCCTTTGTTGTACAGATATTCGAGAACCGACTTGGCCCGCGCTTCACTCAGCGCCTGATTGTAACGTTCAGTGCCAATAACGTCGGTATGACCCGAAATCTCAATGGTCATTTTCGGATACTGCACCAGAATGTTGTAGATCTTGTTCAGCTCGGCAAAGGAGTAGGGCAGCAACTCGGTTTTGTCGAACTCGAAATATACATTCCGAAGAATTATTGTTTCGCCAATCTCAATGTCTTCCATGAACAGAGAATCTTCTTTTGCGTATTGAACAGGAGGAAAGGAATCTGTCTGATTTTGGATAACATTACATTTGCAATCTTCTACTTTTTTGACCTGATAAAGCCTGAAGTCATCGAAAAGATAATATGCAAATGAATGTATCTCAGCGGTTGCCTGCTCAACAATAGGTGTGTAGCGGGTTTCACGATAATCCGTGAAGTTTCCGATGGTAATATATTTTTCCTCACCACTCGATCTGAACACACCGGAAAACAGATTCCATTGAGTGCGCTCACTCAAAAGACTGTCATGTTTTATCTCCAGCTGAGGCGTGAAGGGAAATTCCTCCGTCGCTTCGTCAAATATCGGCCGGCCATTGCTCATATACACCGAAAGTCCATTGGAGGCAATACCACTGTTGCTCGAAAGCACATAGTAAAACTCAAGACAATAAAGTTTGTTCCGCTCAAGCGGCATGGTGATAACAGTTTGCAGATGCTCATTGTAGCCCCGGGAATATGGATAGCGGCTTGAATCGGCCCGAAGGATCATTCCTGCATATGCATTTCCTGAATGAGGCTCCATGGTTCCCGCAAAATTGCCTGGAATCCCAACTTTGCTTTTAATGCTGCACCGGTTGAAATAGTCCGGGGTTGAAGTGTTGTTAATTAACCAACCAGGGGCCAGTTCGGTCACCCCTTCGAGATAGTGAATGTAATCTTCCGGACAATTCCGGTAGGTCTCAAAGCCTCCGTTATAAATCAGATTTTCCTGACCGATGGCCAGGGCTACAGACAGCTGGAACAATAAAAGCAGAATGATTCTGGTAGTCATATGTAACACAAGGATGTAAAATTAAACTTTTAAAACGATTGAATATTGTAATTTTGCGAAAATTTTTATCCATGTACAGGACTCACACTTGCGGCGAATTACGTCAGGAAAATATAGGACAAACTATTGTACTCAGCGGATGGGTACAGCGAATCCGCGATCTGGGCGGAATGACTTTTATCGATCTCAGAGACAGATATGGTATTACTCAATTGATTTTTGACCTTGACGCAAACAAGGATTTGTGCGAATCCGCGCGCAGCCTGGGTCGTGAATATGTAATCAGAGCAACAGGTATTGTTCTCGAACGGAGCAATAAAAATAAAAATATTCAAACCGGTGATATTGAAATTGAAGTTCAAAAACTGGAAGTGCTGAATAAATCACAGGTTCCGCCTTTTACCATTGAAACCGAAACCGATGGAGGCGAGGAACTCCGTATGAAATACCGCTATCTTGATTTGCGCCGGTCTCCGCTTCAGTTCAATATCCAGCTGCGACATCGTATGGCGCTCGAAGTCAGGAATTATCTGAGCGAAAAGAATTTTATGGAAATCGAAACGCCATATCTGATTCGCTCAACACCAGAAGGAGCGCGCGATTTCATTGTGCCGTCCCGCATGAATGCCAATCAGTTTTATGCACTTCCGCAATCGCCGCAGACTTTCAAACAACTACTTATGGTGTCGGGCTTCGATCGCTATTTCCAAATTGTACGTTGCTTCCGCGACGAAGACCTGCGCGCCGACCGTCAGCCGGAGTTCACCCAGATTGACTGCGAAATGTCGTTTGTTGAACGCGAAGATGTGCTGAACGTTTTCGAAGGACTGACCAAACAATTGTTCAGAAAAATCAAAAATATTGAGCTTCCCGAATTCACCAGAATGCCGTACAGCGAAGCTATACGCCTTTACGGAAGCGACAAACCCGATCTTCGCTTCGGAATGCAGATTCAGGATATCACACAATTTGGCAAAGGAAAGGGTTTTGGTGTTTTTGATTCAGCAGATCATGTGCTGGCGCTTGTGGTTCCCGGTGCTGCTGAGTATACCCGTAAGCAACTGGATGAGCTCACCGACTGGGTGAAAAGACCGCAGATTGGCGCTACCGGACTTATCTGGGCCAAGTTTGCATCTGACGGAACGGCGAAATCTTCGGTAGATAAATTTTTCACAGCCGATGACCTGAAAGCGTGGAAAGATCATTGTGGCGCTGCCGACGGTGATTTGATGCTGATTGTTGCTGGTAATAAAAAGAAAATATTTGGTATTGCTGGCGATCTGCGCCTTGAGCTTGGAAATCAGCTTGGATTGCGCGATTCATCAAAATATGTTGCATTATGGGTGGTCGATTTTCCACTGCTCGAATGGGATGAAGACGCTAAGCGATATTTTGCCATGCATCACCCTTTCACTTCACCGGTAGCCGAAGACATGGAAATGTTGGAATCCGATCCGGGTGCTGTACGTGCCAATGCTTATGACTTAGTTATTAACGGAGTCGAAATTGGCGGAGGCAGCATACGAATTCATGACCGCAATTTGCAGATGCGCATGTTTAGGGCACTTGGATTTACTGAAGAAGAGGCGGCTGCTCAGTTTGGTTTTCTGTTGGGTGCTTTTGAGTATGGTGCTCCTCCCCATGGTGGAATAGCTTTTGGCTTCGACCGCTTTGCCGCCATTCTTGCCGGGCAAAATAATATTCGTGATTTTATTGCATTTCCGAAGAACAACTCAGGCCGCGACCTGATGGCCGATTCTCCTTCGGTGGTCGATCAGAAGCAGCTGGACGAACTCAATATTCGGCTGGTAAAACCTGTATAAAAATAACCTCAGTAGAATTTCACGGTTTTATTTCCGGAATTCTTTCAATCCGTATTTTTCGTAGAACGCTGCACTTTCAGTGTTAAAGTTGTTTATGGCCGCATTCAGCACGGAATCTGCCCGGTAAGACAGTCTGAGTAAGCTGGTGTATTCGGCATCTTTTACAGGAAGCGAAATTTCATTCATCCGGCTGTTGATGTCCGGATAAATATCGTGGGCAATTGTGTTGTATTTGTTGAGCAGGCTGTCGGCTGAATCAAATAAGTCGAAGTTCGGCTTATCGGCTCGCAATGATTGAATATCTTTTTCTGCAGCAGCAATAGAAGCAATGAGGGAGTCGCTAAACCCGTCGAGTAATGCAATGCTGTCCGTAATATTTTTCGTTTTCTTCTTGTTTTTTTTCAGATCGGGCGATTGTATTTCACGCATCAGGTATTGCATACATTGAACATAAGCACTGTCGTGAAAATTTACTTTTTCAACAATTTCCAGCGTTGTATTGTAAACAACATTTGCATCGTTTCGCTTTTCCTGCGAAGGACCGCATGCCGAAATACCTGCGAGCATAAGGGCCGCGATGATTATCAAATTTCTCATTAATAAAAAAGTTGCGTTTATACAGCAAAGGTAGAGAATAATACCAAATTGAAATTGTAGATAGTCCAAAGACGTACTACAAATTCACATTTGGGTTATGCCGTTAACAAATTCAAATTGGGCAACAGTCTGGTTTTAACATTGGACTATTATAAGTAAACACGGTATAAAATTCACTGGATAAAAGACTGGTTAAAACCATTTTTAATTAATAAAAAAAGGCTGTCGTATTTCGACAGCCTTTTGATTCAGAGATTCAGATTGACTTGTGGTAAAACAAATCAGTCTTTCAGCTCAAAGTTGTATTCTTTTGCAAATTCTTTTTGTGCATCCAGAAAATCATCGTTGGCTTTGCTTTCTTTTTCATCAACTACATTGGTAAGCTCTTCCCATTTTTCAAAATCAGCATCAGTCAATGCATCAGCTTCTTTTGTGTAGATTTTTACCATTTCGTCATATTCATTATCAGCCACGTCTTTAAATTCTTTTATGAGGCCAAGCATTGCTTTTCTGAATGTATCTTTTTCATCAAACTCATCCATCTCATCATATTTCTTCTGCATTTCATCCAGAAATTCATTGTATTTTTTGAATGATTTTTTGATGGCGGCTTCGTCCTCTCCATCAACAATTGCATTTACGAAATCGCTTTCGAGATCAAGCATTTCTTTCTGATCTGCAACGATGTTGTCGTTGTGTTTGATAGCATCATCCGTGGTTGGGCCGCATGAGATCATGGTAGCTGCAAAAACAATCCCGAGTAGTAAAAAAATCTTTTTCATAGGTGTGGTTTTGGTTGTAACAACGTTTAGTTTTATCAAAGATATTAAAATAAAATAACACCGTAATTATTTTGCAAAAAATTTAAGGCATTCTTTGTCTATCTTTGCTGTATGAAAGTTGAAATTACCGCACCGGTTGGATCGTATGAGTCGTTGAGAGCTGCTCTTGATGCTGGTGCCGGCTCTGTGTATTTTGGCATCGGCAATCTGAATATGCGGTCTTCTTCCGCAGTCAATTTCCAGCAGGAAGATCTTGCGAATATTATACGTTTGTGTCGTGAAAGTAGCGCCAAAGCTTATCTTGCATTGAACACTGTTATTTTTGATGACGAAACAGATGAGGTTGGTAGCATTCTTAACACGGCTGCTGCCGCGGGAATCGACGCTGTTATAGCAACCGATGTAAGTGTCTTAAATCGCGCTCGCAAGCTGGGTTTGAATGTACACATGTCAACCCAATCCAATATCACCAATGTTGAGGCTGTTGAATTTTTTTCACAATGGGCCGATGTGATGGTTTTGTCGCGCGAAATGTCGCTCGAAAAAGTGAAAAGTTTGCACGATAAAATTGTTGAGCGCAATATCTGCGGGCCATCTGGAAATCTTGTAAGGCTTGAAGCTTTTGCTCACGGAGCTTTGTGCATGGCCGTGAGTGGCAAGTGTTATCTGAGTCTTGATAATCTGAACCGGAGTGCCAACCGTGGCCAGTGTGCGCAGATTTGCCGGAGATCATACCGGGTGACTGACATCGAGGGCGGCACCGAACTGCTCATCGATAACAAATATATTATGTCGCCCCGCGATCTTTGCACCGTTGGTTTCCTTGACAAGCTGATTGGTGCAGGCATTTCGGTGTTGAAAATTGAAGGTCGCGGACGTCCGCCGGAATATGTTTCTGCCGTAGTGAAAGTGTATTCAGAAGCGCTGGAAGCAATTGAAAACAACACCTATTCTCCCAAAGCTATTGAAGAATGGATGAAGCGGCTTGAGAAAGTCTATAACCGTGGCTTCTGGGAAGGTTATTACATGGGAAAATCAACCGGGGAGTGGACGGATCGACATGGTTCTTCGGCGACTGAACGACGTGAATTTATCGGGAAAGTGACCAATTACTTTTCGAAACTTGGTGTTGCCGAAGTAAAAGCCGAAACCGGAGCTGTTTACCCGGACACACTTATAACAATTACAGGCCCAACGACGGGCCTGTATGAGGGAAAAATCGAAGAGCTTCATCTCGACAAAGGCAAAGCCGCAATGGCGCCTCAGGGGGCCCGGTTTGCTTTTGCCGTTTCACGCATGGTGCGCCGTGGCGACATGGTGTTTCGCATCGTTCCGGCAAATGATTAATCGACCAGCCTGAAATGGACAGGTAACGTGAGTTTCACTCTGACTGGTCTGCCAAGACTGTTTTTGCCAGGAATCCATGGAGGCATACTCTTTACCACCCGAATGGCTTCACCATCGCACTGGCCGCCTATGCCGCGTTCAAGTTTAACATGAGTGACCTCGCCGGTTTTTTCGACTACAAATGAAATATAGACTTTTCCTTGAAGACCAATTTCACGATCCTGAGTCGGATAGTGAATGTTCTCGCCCATGAATTGTGCTAACGCCGCATCACCACCCGGAAATTCAGGCATGACCGGAGGTACAATGATAATGTTGGTATCTACGATCTGGGGTTGTTCTTCAGGAATAGAAATTGGTGTGAAAACAGGTCCCTGCGGCTGTTCATTCCATTCGGGATTGAATATTTCGGGGGTAGTCAAAACTTCTTCCTGTGTGATTTTGATTTCTGTCGCCATTTTGGGCGGCGGTGGAATTTCTTTTGTCTTAATACAAATAATCGGATCCGTATCAACAATGTCAAATGGAGTTTTATTCTGAATGACATCTTCTGATGGGTAGGTTTTCCATTCAAAGGCTGCAAGTACAATAAAGAGTGCTACAACCAGACCGGTTTCGAAAAACAGACTTTTGTAATGTTCCAGGTTTTTCGATTTTTTCTTTTTCGTTTCCATAACGTTGGTTTTTAAGATTAATGATTCAAGTTATGGATGCCGAGCCCGTTTTGCAATGAGCCATCAGTGTAGTTGCTGTTCTGGAAAGTAAAAGGCAATAAAAAAACCGGCAAAGGCCGGTTTCTTCAATAAGTTATTTTAAATCTAACCTGCAAGAATGAATCGGATAGGCAGGTTAAACTGTACGCGAACAGGTTTTCCACGCTGCTTGCCAGGAGTCCATGAGGGCATGTTTTTTACAACGCGAGTGGCTTCTTCATCGCAACCACCACCAATACCGCGAAGAATTTTCACATTTGAAATTGCGCCATTGGGTTCTACAACGAAAGTCACAAACACAGTTCCCTGAATATTGCTTTCACGTGCCAACTGCGGATATTTAATATTGTTGCGCAGATAATCCATCAGTGATGATTCACCTCCCGGGAAGCCAGGCTGTTCTTCAACAATGGTGAAAATTTCAGCTTCTACAACCTGAACATCTTCGCCATCATCAACCGGAGCAACAAAGTCACCGACTTCAGTATCCTGGTCATCTTCGGCATTAATATCGAGATCGTCCTGCACTTCTACATCATCGTCAACGATTTCGAGAAGCGTAGTCTGAGGCTCTGGTTGAGGAGGTTCTGGTTCTTCCTGACGGGTGATTTCGACCATTTCTTCAGGAATATCAACAACCTGCATTTGGTCAAAGCCAGATGAGTTGTCGTCGTATTTTTTCCATTCAAACGCCATCAGCATTAAACCCAGCGCAATAACTAAACCTGCTTCGAGGAAAAGGCCCTTGAATCTTTCAAGGTCGTATTTCGGGTTTTTCTTGATATCCATGGTAAATAATTTTAATGATTCTGAGCAAAGATGAATTAAAACAAAAAATCCACAAACACTATTTCAGAAAAAGGCCAATAGAGATAAGTTTATGGCCCGAAATGGGGTTTTTTGCTTAAATTCTGATGGTATTAATGACCTGTGTGAGCAGTATAGCTGGCTGCATTCATAAGGTCGTTCAGCTGAGCGGGGTCAGAAATTTTGATTTTCACGATCCAGCCTTCGCCGTAAGGATCTTTATTGATCAGGTCGGGAGTTTCTTTCACTTTTTCGTTGAATTCGAGAACTTCGCCGCCGACTGGCATGTAAACATCGGTTACGGTTTTCACGGCCTCAATGGTTCCAAGCGCTTCTTCGCGATCGAGGGTTTCGCCAACAGTTTCAACTTCTACAAAAACGACATCACCCAGTTCTGATTGAGCGAAATCACTAACGCCGATAAATGCAGTTTCGCCTTCAACGCGAACCCATTCATGACTTTTGGTGTAGAGTAAATTTTCAGGAATATTCATTGCGAATTTGATTTTAATGCCCAAAATTACATTATTTTTTTAAATCCGGCAATGTCAGACAGAAATTTTATTGTGCCAGCGAGAAGCGGAGGCTGATTCCTGCATTGGTGTTGCTGTTGAGGAACTGCGACGAAATATAGGGGTTGTTTATAACCTTGTCGAAGAATGCGCGGATGGTAAATTTCTGACTCAGCATGTATTCTGCTGAAAGGTTGATGGAAACGACTTTCTGTCCGGCACTGATCTGATCAACATTTTCAACAATTTTGCGGAGCACGGTTTTGTTGTTTCGAATCGAGAAATCGGCTTTCAGACTCAGGTCGCTCTTGAAATCCTTACCTGAAATCTCGAATCGCACATCCTTGAACCTGTAGCCAAGTCCAACAGTAATTTCGCCGGAAATGACCTCCGTCATTTGATTATTGGCAAAACTTACAGCCAGATTCCGCGATTTTTTGTACTCAACCTTGCTGATCAGACTGTTTTTCCAGGTCAGATCAATGTTCAACAGTGGGCTGAACTGTTCTGTAATACTTACCTGAGCAATTTCATACTTTGGCAAATAGTTGCCCAGTGCGTCTTTCACTATAGTGTATCCGTCTGCATCTGAATCTGAGAACAGTACATTGGAGGTGTATCCGCCAATATTATAGGTGCAGCGGTAAGCATGAGAAATGGTGGCGTTTTTGAATCTTTTCTTCACCCAGGGTATTTCAGTCAGGCCATTGTAAGTCAGGCGCCAGTTGGGCAAAGGAATACGCGGAAATTTAGAGCTGATATATTTTTTTGGATTATTTCCGGTATAGGCAGCAAGAAATGCCGGAATCAGCACCTCTTGTGAAGTGGGGCCATATCCGCTGGGGAAAATCTGACCGGTAATGGAGTCTGTAAAATAGGTTCCATCCCAAACCGTGCTTGCCTGAGCTACCTGAGCAGCAATGTCGGGTCTGATGGATTTGAAATACTCAAACGTTTTATTTGAATAATCATCATAGTCTTGTATAAATGCAGTACTCCAGGTAACTATTGATAAACTGAAACTTCCATTATCAATTCCGGAGTAGGATCTGAAGGCATCAGTGGCTTCATTATATTTGAAATACTCGCTGTGGTTTTCAGTGAAATTCCGCATAGCGGTGATTTCAATCTTCATGTTTTTCATTGGCTCCAGCGAAACTCTAGCATTCAGGTTTTCGTTTTTCCTTTTGGCAAATGCGTTGTTGAAGAGTGAGTCTTTCGACAGGAGGTTGCTCTGAACCAGCGATGGCCTGATATCGCGCTGATCTCCAAAAACAAATCCCCAGCCCGGAGCCTGATTTTTGAGATCCATTCCTAAAAGGTCCATGCCTCCACGGTAACCCGGGAGATAGGTGCCTTCGGCCAGCGTGTAGGAAAGCGACACGTTTTTAGTCATCATCAGCAGTTTCAGGAAATTATCTGCAACTTTTTTAAATAATGAAATGGTATCCTTATCGCTGGTGCCGGCAGAATCATTGACCATGGCTTCAACTCTGGCATTTATATTTTGTCTGGGTTTAGTCGAAGTCTGATTGAGTTTTTTCAGATAGGGGATTTTATTGTACAGATTCACCAGATTGCCGTTGATATTGGCAGAGATTGAACGATTATTTTCAATGGTGTTTCCGTATGGGCTATCGGCGTATTCGCCCAGCGAATCTTTGTAAAGCGCAGCAGCGGTCCATTTATAATCGCCGCCATATTGCAGAGAAGAGCTGATCCAGTCAAGCATGGGGAGTTTATTGATCGGCAACGCATAGTTTACTTTCAGCGACTGATTGTAATTGGTAATGCGACCCATCGATTTCACGTTCTGCCAGATGGAATCCATTTTTGCCTGGTAGTCGCTGTCGGCCTTGTCGATGCTTCCCGGTGGTTCATCAATACGGGCATTGGCATTGGCAATAAAATCAATTTTAATACTTTTGGTCAGATCGTATTTGAGCGAATAGGTACGGTTCCACGAGAAAGTTTTGAGATAAGTGGGCTCAATCAGAATGAGTGCATCCGATTTATTGCGCAGTAGATTTTCCTCATATCCCCGGTCAAGATCGGTGCGGAACGAAAGCGATTTTGGCATCAGATAAAAATTGAAATCGCCGAAAAACCTGAGCGCTTTTTTATTCAAAATCTTCACTTTTTTAAACGGGATATAATTTTTCGGATTTGAGGAATAATTGTATCCCAGCGCACCACGGTATGTTTTTGTCAGATTATATTCCACATCAATATTCCGCATAAAAATTTCGTTGTATGCGTATGTGAGGTCAAAGTTTGAAAGATCGTAAATTCTGTTTTTGGTGCTTGTTCCCGTTTTTTCTTTCCGTACATTGACAAAGTTCAGACTTTTGCGTCGCGTGTAACTCTGCACCAATTGCATTATAGAATCTCTTTCTACCGGATCATTGTAGGTGTCAAGGTCTTCAGAAAGCAGCAAATCCGGATTCAATGGGTTGTACTGCGGATTACTGAAGGTTTCACTCAAATCGAAGTGCATCGGAATTTTCATTCCGGATTTTTCAGGCAGGAATTTTCCAAGCTCTATATTGGTGGCCAGATCATACGACATTATGTTTTCTTTCTGGCGCTCCGACACTTTTTTCTCAATACTTCCGAATCCGGCGGTTGACATATTTCCAACAACGGCAACGTTTCCAATGTCGGCCAGATCGGCGGTAACCCTTGTGGTAGCTGCCCATCCGCCATCTTCGTCAAAGTCGGTTAGTCGTAATTCATTTACCCAGATTTCGGCACATTTAGACTGACCATCATCTGAAAGATTAGTCGGGCTGCGCTTTGGATTGCGTATGCCAATCATGATTGTCCTGACGTCGCTGAGATTTGGAATACCGACGATGGTAATTTTGTTCAATCCATCAAACTTGTAAAACGGAGTAAGAAGGGTCACGCCTGAGTTATCCTGGCGCATGGCCACATTCCGTGCTTTCTTCAGTTCAACAAGGCTGTCGAGATTGAAATCGAGCGAATCGGCCCAGACCAGGTGATTGATATCCGGATCCTGCGCACTGATATTAAGGTCGGTTGGATGAAGCGGAACTTCGTATTCGTAGAAATTATCTGTAAAGTCGGTACCTAAACGGATAAAAACAGAGAGGTCACCGTCATTCAGCGTATATGCTTCTGGCTGAGAAAGTTCAGAGTGAATGAACATCTTCATTTTTTTGTACTGACGAATATCAAATTCGCAGGTTTTGTACACCGCGCGCGCATCTCCGTCTGTCAGGTTGCAGGCTTTAAGAACAAGGGCCTGCTCGTTCATTTCATACATGGTGTTTGAGCCCCAGCCAACTTCGCGCTCAATACTTGGCGGAAGCACATAAGGAATGGGCGTGCGGCTGCCGTTTTCTTCGATGTTGACTGCAGAAATATCAAACGAAGTTCCGTTCTGATCGTCGCCGGGAATGTATTCACCCGGGTAGAGCAGGGCGTTTTCATATTTTCGCCACTGGCTGCGGGCAAGCTCCATGGTTGCAAAACGCAAAACTATGGGTTCGGAAAATTCGCGCATCAGGATGCGGATAAATCGGATCGATTTAAAGTCGTAAATGTCGCCAACCACCAGGTCCGGATCTTTTACCGGAATTTTAAACTGGTACCATTTTACTGAAGCGGTAGTCCCGTCATTCAGGTTGGCAGAAGCATTGAAAACATCGGTAATATAGTTCTGACCTACCACCATTTTAGATGGCTGCATGTCAATTACATATTGAAAATATCTTTCCGATTCGTTGAGTGTGTTGTCGCGGTTAATGTCCTCTACGTTGGGCAGGGTGGTCGATGATGTCGGGTAGTCTTCGGGTGACTGGTCGCTGGTTGGGCTGTTACCTTCAACTCCGTTGTATCGTTTATATCTTTCAAGAATATCAAGTTCATCAGCATCGTAATCCGTGCCACGGAAATAATGGAAATTGTCGTTTGAAGGGTCGTCGATTGCTTTGGTGTATGCCTGAGAGGATGTGCCAAAAATAGTTTCAATCGCGTTCAGATATGCAGTGGCATAAAACGAGGTTTCATCAGCATCCGATAATCCGTCGAGTCCGATATCCTGATACTGACGCGATGTGGGGTCATTATCGAAAGAATTGACCAGCGCTTGCATCAAAGGCACGCGACCCCATTGGGTTGTATCGACGTTTTCAATAACACTGGATGTAGGCAGACCATTTTCGTAACTTTTACGGTGATCGCGGAGAAGATCCTCGGAAATATCGCCCAGGTTGAAAATCACTTTACCGCCAGTGTGAGCCGGATTGTAGATGAAAGGATCCATCATCCAGAATTCAATGTATTCGACATTGGTTTCCTCAAAGTCCGGTGTTTCTATTTTGCGCATCATGCCTGCCCATCGTGTCGAAGGATCGGCCAGATTTCCGTCGGCATCGATACCGGCAGAAACAGTAGTTGGGTTGACATCGAAGTTGTATGGACCTTTTTCCCCTGGATAATAGGCCATATCAAGCACCGCAATGTTGGTGACGATGTTGTTTACGTTTTCTTTTTTCGGGAAAACCTCGGTCTCGAGCACTTCGCGCATGTAGTGATTCGAAAGCATAGCCGGATCATTGGCGATGTGATCGGGAGTAAGGTTGTTGTCGCGGAAGAATAGTGGATCTATGACATACCACGCAAGCCGGGCCCGGTTGAAACCACTGATAAGCGAAGTGTCATTGGTGGCTTCAGGAAAGAATGACGCTTGTCCCTGCGGAATGGAAGCATGAAACCATGTGCCGATATTCTTTATGTCGATCGATGATTTACTGCCCTCAAAATCGTCGATGTAGGCTGTTCCTGTTTTTCCGATTGCCCGGGCGTGCCCCGGAATCAGATTGGCTACTTCGGCATCAATTGTCACACGTGACGGAGCTTTGGTTTCAATCATGGGCAGGAAGTCAACCAACTTGGTGATAAGCCGTGACTCGGTCTGATAAGAAAGATTAAGACCCCACATGGTGTTGGAAATTGGCTCTTCACCAATATTCACTTTATAGGTATAAGGTCTTTCAGTAAGATTCATAATGGTGGCACCGACCAGGAAGTTTTTGTTTACATCATAATCGATGTGGGTACCGAGAAATGTTTTGGTCTGAATAGAGAACAGGGAGTTGCTTTCAAGACTGATATTGATGGGAGCACCGCTGTTGAGAATACCTTCGTTAATGATTTTCAAACGTCCAAGTGTGTAATCGACCGTGTAATCAACGTTTTCGGCCAGCAAAATGCCACCGGCAGTCACTTTAACACTTCCTTGCGGAATATTCATGGCATTGAGCGAAATCTCATTTCCGACCGACGATTTGAATTCTCCGGCAATGGTAAAGCGGTTCTTATTGGGGAACTGTCTGGCGCCGGTTTTTGTCATGGTGTATAACGAGTCGTAGCAATATTTATCGGCTAATGCCTGGTCTCCTAAAAGGACACGGAGATCTTTGCCGAATGGCTCCAGCAGCGGGAAAAACACTCGTCCGTTTTTCGAATTGATTGTTCCGCCATTGGTAGCAGCATTGTCAATAAAGTCAAAAAACCCGTCAGGTTCAGGATCGCTGTTGGCATTCAGGTTATCCATATTCATGACGCGTATCAGCGGAATACCCTGCAGATCACCTTCGGTGAAATAGCCAGCGGGAATGCCGAGGGCATCGCTTTTATAAAGCACATCAAGGCGAAAATCATCCGGATTGACTTGATAGCCGCCGATGGAATATACGTTTTTCATCATCAGTCCCCAGAGCGGAACTTTGGTGTTCTGAGCTGTTCCCTTCAATAGTTTCACCACCAGACAGCCGGGAGCTGCAATACCTCCGTTGGAAAATTCGCCGACCTGAAAAACACTGTCGTAGCCGAGAATGGTGTATTGAAAAGCTACGGCAAGGACCTGATCATCATTCAGGGTGGAATTCAGCGAGATGAAACCAAGCTTTGAATTGTATGTGTATTCGGTAGGTGAGAGCAGACGCGCGTTTTCAATTTTTTCATAGTCGGTTCCAGCAACAAGTCCGGTACCATTCATATATGAATTCACGCTGTTGATGTCACGGATCTGGTTGATGTTGACTATATCGAAAAGTCCGTTTGATTCGTTGTCTGGAAAAACCGCTTCCGGAGTTACATAAGTCGGGATGACGGGATTGTAGGGAGTTTTTTCACCAAGATCCATCAAAGCGACGATGTTGCGGTTCTCCTGAGTGGCAGCTCCGATGTTGGTTACCCAGACCTCCATTTTGGTGATATTAATGGGAGAACCGACTATGGGGAGATTTTCCAGCCACTTGTTATAATTGTCTTTGAAATAATGCGCAACAAGGAAGTGCTTCTTTTCTTCGTACTCATCGCAGTAGAGCTCGAATTCACTTGTTTGAGCGCCGCCGGAAACAGTGATGTTTGAAGTCTGACTTTTTTGCTGTGATACAACCGAAGTAACGGTCACCTTGCCGAATTGAAGCTTCGACTTGATGCCGAACAAACTCTGACTTCCGTTGATGAGTGTAGTATTTAACGGCAAAGTGACATCTCCGGCTTCGATACTTTTGATGATTTCGTCTTCCTTGCCTTCGTACTGAAGCTTCATTTTATTTTCAAACTCAAACGAAGATTCAGTGTTATATTTCACCCCAAAATCAACTTTGTCGCCGATCTTGGCCTGCACGTTCATCTGTATTTTTTCCTGAAAGTCAAAATTGGCGGTGCGTCGTTGTTTCACATTAAGGGCCGGATCGTCGCGGCGGTTGGCATTAACCCCAAAAATAAGTTCAGCCGTTCCTGATGGGCGGATATCAATGGTGTTTGAACCAAAAATTCCTTCGCCCCCCATGCCTGGAATGTTGAATGAAATTCCACCGGCGCCATTTCTTTTGCCCGATGCCATCGATCGTTCGCTCCAATAATCCTTAATTGCCTTGTCGAAATCATATTGAAAATACTCATCCTGAGTCATTCGATACGATGGTCTGTAATCAATATCGCCAATCTGTCTTTTGAATATATATTCTCCGGTTTCGGGATCAAATTCTACCGTATCACTAATGTTTTTCGGATCACTCAGAAAAAGCGGATGATCTTTGTCTTCGGTAGAGTAGTACGGATCGTCGTAGAACGGATAGACCAGAGAGTCGGTATCCGCAGGCATAGTCATTACTTGCTGGGGTTTGAAAACGGTTTCTCGTTTTTGCGGGGCAGGCGAAAACATCTGCACTGCAACCAGAGCAATCGTTGTAACAACAGGGAAATATACAAGACCTTTCACCTAATCCTTCTTGTTTGTTCTACAAATATTTCAATGCCAAGCGAATAACATCTTCAACAGTAGTCAGTTCGCCGGACTTCAATGCGTGATCAACAGCTTTTTCGGCAGCCTGCCGGGCAAAGCCGAGTTGAGCCAATGCAGATAACGCTTCTTGCCGGATTGTATTGTGTTGCGGCGAAACATTTTCTGAAACATAGCTCCCCTTCTCAAATTTGCCTCGCAAATCCACAATAATTCTTTCGGCTGTTTTTTGGCCAATCCCTTTCACTTTTTGAAGCAGCGCCACATTGTTGTTGCTAACAGCTTCAACAACTCCCGAAGGATTCATAGCCGACAGAATAACACGCGCAGTATTGGCTCCAACACCAGAAACGCCAATCAAGAGTCTGAAAATAACGCGTTCTTCTTCGGAATGAAAGCCAAATAGAAACTGGCCATCTTCTCTGAATATGTGATGAGTCAGAAGTTTTACCGTTTCCTGGCTCTGAATTTTTTCGTAAGTATTGAGCGAAATGCTGACAAAATAACCGACTCCGTTGCATTCAACCACAACGAAGGCAGGATTTATTTCAGCAACTTTGCCATGGAGGAAATGAATCATAACGTGCTTTTAACCTTATTGATTGCGAATTGAAGGGCTTGTTCAATAATTTCCGAAGGAGGGTCGGGTAAAAATCCTCCATCAGACATTGATTTTACGAGGTTTCTTGAATAGTCTATATCACGCTTTGCCCATTCGTAGGCTTTTTCACGCGAAAGTGTATTTCTTGCAACGCCGTCCTTGATGGCCTGCATGGCCACATCGGCTGCTTCGAACGGAAAAACATCGGCTTCGTCCATGGTAGGGACAATGTTTTCGGGATTTATTCCGCGTTTTTCGGCGTAACCGGCCAGTGAATGTGCTGCTGCAATGGCCATGTTGTCGGTTATCTTGCGGGCCCTGACCATCAAGGCTCCTTTCAGAATGCCCGGAAAACCAATCGAATTGTTCACCTGATTTGGGAAATCACCACGGCCGGTGGCAACAATGAACGCGCCTGCTTCTTTGGCTGCATAGGGATATATTTCAGGAACCGGATTGGCGCATACGAAAACGACCGACTTCGGCGCCATCAGTTTGATCCAGTCTTTTCTGATGGTGTCTGGCCCCGGGGTTGAAAGCGATATCAGCACATCAGCGCCGTTCATGGCTTCTTCCATGGTGCCGGTACAATCCGGATTGGTGCTGCAACATAATTCCCATTTGCGGTAAAAACGTGTGTCCGCTTCAATATCTTTGCGGTTCTTATTCAATGAGCCTTTACTGTCGAAAATGATGATTTTTTTCGGATCAGCTCCATCGGTAATCAGCAAGCGGGCAATGGTTGTGTTTGAAGCGCCAGCGCCGAAAAGAACGAATTTTGCTTCGCTCATTTTTTTACCGGCAAGTTTCAGGGCGTTTATCACTCCGGCCAGCGTTACACTGGCAGTGCCTTGTGCGTCGTCGTGCCACACAGGAATTTCGCATTCCTCGCGCAGAACATCAAGCACTTTGAAGCAATTCGGCTGGCTTATATCTTCGAGATTCACAGCTCCAAAGCTGTGTTGAACCATTTTTACGAATTCAATAATTTTGTCAGGATCGTTTTTACCATCTTTGCCTTTACTGTCGATGCAAAGAGCAACGCCATCAACGCCCCCCAGATATTTCATAAGGTAAGCCTTGCCTTCCATTACACCAAGTCCACCTGAAGGAGTGACATCACCGTCGCCCAGAACGCGGGTGCTGTCGCTGATAACAGCAACCAGGTTTCCGCGGTTTGAAAGATCGAACGACAAATCATTGTTGTCGCGGATTCCGGTTGAAACAGAAGAAACACCAGGCGTGTACCAGACGTTGAACCAGTTGAAACCGGGAACAGGGGCTTTCGGCACAGTCTGAATTTTACCACCATAGTGATGGTGTGCCAGTTCTGAAAGTTTTTTAAGAAAAATAGTTTGAGCTTCAGCCAATTGGCCGGGTGTGAAATCAGCAGGCATTAGCCGGTCCAGTTTTTCCAACTTTAGTGTGGACGGATCCATCGTTTATCTTATTATTTAAAGGAACAAAAGTAATCAAAACTGATTTAATGGCAGTAAATTATTAACAGTCTGACTTACAGAATTTTGTTTTTAAACAGGCAGGCGTCGCCATAGCTCAGAAACCGCAATTGATTTGTTTTCGCAAAATCATAGGCTTCCTGCCAGTTTTCTGACGAAAATGCATCGACCAGCATCAGTAAGGTGCTTTTGGGCTGATGGAAATTGGTAATCAGATAGTCGGCGGTTCGTACAGGCCTGCCTTTGGTAATGAAGAGTGACGTGTTTCCACTTAGTCCGGACCCTTTTTTTTCCGCCATTTGATGCAGATTATTAAATGCCTCACTGCGCGAAAGTGAATTTTCAGCATGCCATTTATCCCACTGATGAATTGTAAATGTTGAATGAGTAGCGCTAATACCGGACTTGTTTTTTTCTGCAAAAATATACATGCTTTCAAGCGCCCGAAGAGTTGTAGTACCAACCACGACCCAGGGTTTGCCCGCATTTTCGGCAAGGATTTTCAATTGTTGCCTCGAAATAAACAAAGGTTCTGTATGCATTTCATGATCTGCAATATTTCCTTTTACCGGTCTGAATGTGCCAAGCCCGACATGTAGTGTTAATGCCACCTGCGTGATTCCACTCCTGTCAAGGTCCTGCAACTGGCTTTCGGTAAAGTGCAGCCCTGCAGTGGGCGCCGCTACAGATCCTTCGTTGCGGGCAAAAACTGTCTGATACCGATCACGGTCTTCGTCCACCGTATCTCTGTGAATGTAGGGTGGGAGCGGAACGCGTGCCAGCAAATCAAGTATTTCAGCAAATATTAAATCGTTGTTCCATTCGAACGACACCGTGTCGGCGGCTATTCTTGAAGCTGTCAATATCGAATTGGTTCCGTCGGGGAGTGGAAAATCAATGCGGAGGTTTCCATTCTTCCATTTTGCAGCATTTCCGATCAATACAGTCCACTGACAGGTGTGCTTTGAGGCCAGCGTTAGCTGATAATCGGCATCTCCATCGGGTTGAAGCAAAAATATTTCAATGCGTGCCCCGGTTGTTTTGCTAAATACAAGCCTTGCCGGAATCACTTTTGTTTCGTTGAAAATGAGCAGCGAATTGTTTGGAATGAAATTCTTCAGTTCATTAAAGTCGCTCACAGAAAATGGCTTCCGGTGTGCCAGTAAAATCTTTGAACCGCCTCGTTGTTCCGGAGGAAATTGCGCAATATTTTCTTCAGGTAAATGGTAATCGTAATCCTTAATGTCGAGTTCCGGAAAATTCATGATGGATTCGTGTGTCGCTTCTGTAGCGGTTTTTGATAAAACTGCTTTAGTCAATTTCCTTTGGAGGGAAAATGCCGGGAAGCTCAATATCGTCTTTAATAATATATGCTTCGGGCCACTGCTCTTTTATGCGTTGCTTGAATGCTTCTGCCTCGAGCTTATTTCTGAAATTGCCCACTCTGACTTTATAATAAGGCTCCTGAAAAACAACATAGGCCGATACTTCGGGAAAGCGCGACATGAATTTTCCTTTTTCGCCAAAAGCCTTGTTTTTCGAGTAGTTTCCGGATTCAAAATATATCTGGATTCTGTAACCCGGGAAGCCTTTTACATTTTCATTAAATGCAATATGCTTGGCTACGAGCGTCTCTACGCCTTTATCGCCGAGGATGGTCACTCTTCCCTGTGCATGGGCAAAAGTAAAGGTGGATATTGTTATCAGAACAAAAACCAACAAACGCATAGTTTTTATTTTTTGCAAAGTTACGACTTTTTGGGCATTTGGGTAATCACAAACTATACCTGAAAAATCATAAAAAAAGCCCTGAGTAAATCAGAGCTTTTTCTTTGCAGTTGTAGTGTTTATTTGTCGATGGCAAGCGAAGTTATATCCGTACCATTTTTTGTGGTTACCCTGATGTAGTATAGTCCTTCGGAAAGCGCAGCAACACTTATGTTCAAAACATTATCGTTATAAATTTCGCTGAATACAATTGAACCCTTGGTGTCAAGAATTTCAACCCGCTGAATCTTTTCGGCACTCGTTACAGTTATGACGTTCTGAGCTGGATTCGGGAAAAGGGCTGTTAGTTTGTCAACTTCCTCAAGTGCAGTAATGGAGGCACTGAAATTGACAGATGCGGTGTCATTTGCTGTATTTATATCTGTTGAGTTGTTGGGTTCAGAAGTATATGCAAGAAAAGTATTGTTCGAATTTGAAATGATAATGACATTAAGTACAACAGTGTCGCTTTGTCCGGTCGCCAGATTTCCGGTCCAAGCCGTCGTTTGCAGTGTGCCGGTATTTAGCCTGTAATTAACATTGACCTGAGTTAGATTGATCGTTCCATTATTTTTAATGACTACTTCCGGAGTTTCCGGAATGTCATTACCCGCATAAGAGCCACCGGGAGTGATAATGCTGAATAATTGAGCATCAAGCGTGCTGGCGAAATCACTTATCGGAAGATTGCCAATGTGCGGAATTTTATTCTGCTTGGTAGCCACTACAAGCGCTGTATCCACTGAAGTAAATGCCGGGAAAGTCAGTGTGACAGACGTGTTTGTGCCGGTGTATTGCGCATCAAGCAAAACTCCATTGAGGGAAATGGCGACATAGGTGTATTGTTCGGTGCTAACTACCAGCGAAGTATTTCCAATCTGAGCCGGGTTGTTATAGGTAATGGTGAGCGGATCCGGTTTGGAGAAATAATTCATAACAGATGGGTCGCCCAAAAGGTGATATTCTTCCCAGTAGTATTTTTTGAATGTTGTACTGTAAGTCGAGGCCTGTACGGCAATATTACCTCCAACAACCATTTGCCCGTTTGTAATGAACCAGTCGGTTGTTGCTTCACCATTGTCGTGAAAAACTTTATCATAAGCGCCTAGCCCTGATCCTGCATAGGTGGGATTAGCGGTAATACTTGATGTGTTGCCGATGCCCCACCAATAGTCTCCATCCCAATAGCTGTAGTCCGATGCGCCAATGTATCCAACGGCTCCTTCGTTTACAGCTCTCAGAAGGGCTTCCCCAAAACAATTGCTGTCTTCGAATTTTACGCTCTGGCAGCAGTTCCCAACAAGAAGTCCATATTTGTTGGCATTGTTCAGACTGGCAATTCCGGTAGTTGAAAATGCAGGGTCAGACCATCCGGATGATCCGCAATGCGCTGTATAATTGCCGTATCCGACGCCATCACCAATGATGGAAATTATTTCGGAAGGAACTGTGCCCCCATCGCTGGCCGGATACAAATAGGTGTGAGAATAAATGCCATGAGCCGCATTGAAATAATTGTCTGTTCCATAACTAATTTGTCCGTTTCCGTAGGTCGGGGCATAGGAACCATCAACTCCTGCAATCATAAGCACCGTGTCCATATAGTCAGCAGAAGGCATGGTAAACTTTTCGTACATCAGTGTTTTGTTTATCTGCGGTGTAAGCTGCGCTACAGTCTGTGCTGAAAAACGGCCGTAGTAAATGTCAGGAATATTGTCTGAGGCGCCGCCATAACATGCGTAATACAAATCTGTGACATGAGCGTTCATCGAAGCTCCGTTGAATGCAGGTATCTGAGCAACATCTCCGACAAGCAAAACATAGGTAGGAGCCGGATCGGTTGGCGTACCGGCAGTGTATAATCCCTGTAAATAATTTTTGATGGTAGTTGTTGTTGTACCAACCGCGGCCTGATCGGTATAAGCCTCTACAACATGAAATCCTTTTTCAGTTTTCCATTGAATGAATGGCTGCAAGGCCGTTTCGAACATGCGATCAGCAACAATGACAAATTTTATCGGATAAGTTGTGATTAAATCCTTTGTTGCCGGTTCAGTATAATTGGCCAGTTCTTTATAAAAGCCATCATGAGCCGGACTGAAAAAGTTGGCTTTTCTTTGGTTATACTCAGAATATCCGGCTGCGTCAAAACTAACCGTGAAGCGGATGTTGTATTTTATTTCGATTTTATTACTGACCGGATTATAGGATACTGGGTCAATTTCAATGGTCCCCATATTCACCCCACGCATCTCACCTCCTTCAACAATGCGGATGAGCGGGTTGTTCGAGTATGCATCAATGCCATAAAATGCCTGATCGTAAAGAAACACTATTTCTGACGGATCCGCGCTTTTCGACCACGATGGCTGAGCCGGAATTACCTTGTCGCTAAATCCAAGATCGTCGAGATCGAATTCTGCGACATCAAATAAAATATTGCTGATTTTTGCCGGACCGCTGGTTGGCACTTCAATCAGCTGGCTGAAAACCGGAATACCCGGGCGTCCGTCATCGAAACGTTTGGTGAACTTGGGAAAATCTACAACCGTGAAATTTCCTGCAGAAGTTTCAACTTTTGTTAATGAAAATTCACTGATATTGAGTGCTGCAGTAAAAGACAAACCCTTGTTTGACTCAATTTTCATTTTTGTTTCTTCTCCCTGCACGGGAATTCGAATTGTTTGTGCTGAAGCCGCAATGGCAACGATTATTGCTAAGCCCGTTAGTATAATTTGTTTCATCACCCTGTTTGTTTTACAGAATAAGAGCGATTTTTAAAAAAAATGTTGCATGACTGAAGATAAAATTTTTTCATAACAGTTAACTGTTCAATTAACCTTCGAAGAGTTCCGAACTCTTCAAGGGTTTTCTAAACAGGAATTATACTTTTTTCTCATAATCGGATGCCGGCATTCAGACCGGGCATAAAAGTGTTGAGCCAGGTGTTGCGCTTTATTGATACAGCCAGTCCCAGTGCGGGTACCGGCCTGTACTCTGCTCCAGCCATAAAATATATTTCGTTTTCAACATTTCCGTATTCCAGAAGATAATCTGCGCGTGCGAAAACAGCTGTTTTCTCGCCTGTCTTAAAGGAGGAAAACAGGCTGAAGCCGTTCAGATCTGTACTGACATTATATGAATTGTTTTTCACGAGATTATATTCGGCTCCGGCCATCCATTTCCCTTTTTTGTATCCGGAAAAAATGCTGAAAGCGCTGCGATCAAGCGTGCCTGACTGTGAATGAGGCTGATAGTCTGCGTAAACTTTGAAAATCAAATGCTCTTTTGGCCTGTACTCGGCATTGAAGCAATACTGAAACAACGACTCATTGTCCTGATATCGGAAAGGACCTTCCCCATTCACGACAGTGGCGCTTAGCATCAAAGTTTTAGTGGGGAAGAATTTTATTCTGGCTCCGAAGTCAGCCGGGTTTCCAAAGCGGAAGTATTCCTGCATGGTTGTGTTTACATAGCGCAATCCCCAGTGTTTGTCCTGCACGGTTAGATACTGTTCATTTAAAAGTTGCCCGAAACACAATTCAGCCCAGGGTTTTACTTTCCAGTCAATTTCGGCCATCTTGAGAAATGCGGTGTACTTGCTGCCTTCAAAGTATGATGAGATTCCGATAGTGTCTGGAAAAGTGAAGTTTGTGGTTCGGGTAACATCATAGATGATGGTTGCATTTACTTTTTGCGAAAGGGATTTTTTGTAACCGATTATCGCAGTGTTAATACCAAAGCCAGTATGCGGAGTAGTGTTCTCATTCACGTCATAAACAAAAAATGTATGAATATCGGCAAAGAACTTCCCGGGGTCAGGCTTTGATGTGTCGCTCTGTGAATAAGTATTTAGAACAGTAACGATGATGAGAACAACCAGTGCAATTTTTTTCATAGTAAAACAATTGCAACAAAAATAAAATAAAGTTCAACTCGTCAGATATTTTTATTTAGTGATTTGCAATTTTTCTATATTTGTGTCAAAGTGATTTATTAATAATCGGGGGAACGGTGCTTCCAAAAATAATAGATCCGCTGATTTGTGAATTTTTCATTGCCAAGCATCTCCTTGCTTTATGAAAATTTTGCCAGCCGATGGCAGGATATTTGACAAGCGCACTTTTTTAATTTTTAAACTATAAGCCCATGAAAACCGTTTTGCTTTTTACGATGCTGTTGTCGGCCATTTCAGTTTTTGCCGATGACGAAAAAGTTCTGACAACCAACATAAGCAATGTTACTGTGTTTCTGAGCGGTGCTCAGGTCGAGCGCACCGGAACTATTTATCTGAATGCCGGAAATTACGATGTTGTCATTCAGGATTTGCCAATAACCATAAACCCGAATACGATTCAGGTATCTGGGAAAGGAAATATCACCGTGCTTTCTGTTGAAAACAGAATCAATTATCTGAAATCGCAGATTAAACCAAAAAATGTTCTGGTTCTCGAAGACTCGCTTGAATTGCTGCGTGGACAGATCAATTATCAGAATGCGATGCTCACCGTTTATAGCAGCGAAGAAGCCATGATTCTGGCCAATAAAGAAATTGGCGGAAACGACAATGGTGTCGATATCGCTGCATTGAAGGCCAATGCTGACTTCTATCGTGTTCGTCTGACCGATATTAAAATCAAACAACTTGAAATTGGAATCAAGCTTGCAAAACTTAATAGAGAAATTTCGCGCATACAGCTGCAACTCAATGAACTCAATGCAAAACAAAATCAACCGTCGGGCGAAATTGTTGTGCGTGTTATAGCCAATACGGCCGGAAATGCAACTTTTGTTACCCGCTACAATGTGCAGAATGCAGGTTGGGCGCCCATGTATGATATCCGCGCCACCGATTTTGGCAATCCGATCAAGCTCACTTTCAAAGCCGGAATTTACCAGAGCACTGGCGAAAACTGGGAAAAGGTGAAGCTCACATTATCAACTGCCAATCCGAATCAGAGCAACGATAAACCGGTCATGAGTCCGTGGTACCTTTACTATAACAATTATGTTGTTAAGGAAGATTTCAGAGGAAGCAGATCTGCAGTGCCGATGTCAGCTGTTGATAGCAAGGCCGAAGCTGGTGGAGCCTATGATGAGGAGAAAAATTTTGAGAGTGCAGTTGCCTACACAAGCGTGACAGAATATCCAATCAATTTTGAATATGTTATCGATCTTCCGTATAGTGTTGAAACAAGCGGAAAGGCGCGCATAGTGCAGGTGAAGGAATACGAACTGGCAGCGTTGTATCAATACTATTCGGCACCGAAACTCGACAACGATGCATTTCTGCTTGCCCGTGTAACTGGCTGGGAAAAATACAATCTTTTACCTGGTGAATCCAATGTGTTTTTTCAGGAAACCTATGTAGGCAAGTCTTATGTAAATCCGCTCACAGCGCTCGATACACTCGAGGTTTCGCTCGGTCGCGACAAATCAATTTCGATTAAACGTGAAATGGTCAAAGATTACACCAGCGATAAATTTATTGGTACATCGCGAAAAGTCACCAAAGGCTGGGAGATCACAGTACGCAACAATAAAAGCAAGGAAATTGATATTGTGATTGATGATCAGTTCCCGATTACTACCAATAAGGAAATTGAAATCGAGAAGATAGAATTCAGCGGAGGCACCGTTGACGAAAACACCGGAAAAGTCACATGGAATCTAAAACTGAAGCCGGGTGAAACGAAAAAACTCACCATCAAATACTCCGTGAAATTTCCGAAAGAACAAAACATCATCGTTTACTAATCTCCGGAAAACCACAACGACAAAGGGCTGCAATTGTTTGCAGCCCTTTGTCGTTTTAGCTGTGCAAAGTTTCAACTTTGCACATACACCCTAAAGCTCGTTTTTCTCCGCTCTGAATTCTTTCATGTATTTGAATCCGCGAACGACAAAAATCACGAAAAACACTTTCATAATTATTCCCGCTGTCATACCCGATTGAGCCGAATACATAGCTGCCAGAATGAGATCGCCAAACAGAATCAGTGTTATCAGAATCAATGCAATCATGCTGCCTTGCATAACAGCATATCCGAGGGCAATATATACAAGGCCGATGGCAACATTGATGTATCCGATGCTTTCAAGTCCGTCGATTTGAATATTTGAAATTGAAAATATCGATCCGATAATGATGTTCAGAATGCCAAGCACAATCGTCAGGTAGAACACCTGTTTTAGCTGATATTTTGGATCGCCTTGTGTGCCGGGAATGTGTCGGCCATTTATTTTCGCAGTGAGTGATGCATAAAATCCTCCTTCAAGTTTTATATCAACGTTGCGTCCGTCTGGAAGTTCAACGGCTTTTCCTGCCGAGACTTCTTCGCGGTTCATTGTTGACAGCAGAACACCGTTGAATGATACGGTCACTGTGCGAAATCCGGCTTTCCAGCTTAATCCAAGCGTTTCTTTATTTTCCCTATCCAGAAAGTAATTTTTTGACGGCATATAAATGTGTTTTGATTTGTTAATTGAAAAGCAGTTGCCGCGCCATTTCCAGCGCAGAGTCACTCATTTTTTCATCGGAGATCATGCGGGCAATTACTTCTACTCTAGCGTCTGAGTCAAGCTGGCGCAGCACGGTCTGCATTTTTTCGCCGGCATCATTTTTTTCAACATGAATGTGATCTTCGCCGCGTGCCGCAATCTGTGGCAGATGCGTAATGGCAATTACCTGATGATTCTCTGAAAGCTTTTTCAAAATGTTGCCCATCTTTGCTGCAATCAAGCCCGATACACCACTGTCAATCTCGTCAAAGATGATGGTTGGAAGCATATTGCGTTGTGCAGTCATCGATTTGACGGCCAGCATCACGCGCGACATTTCTCCGCCTGAAACCACGTTGCCGAGATCCTGCAATTTTTCTCCTTTATTGGCGGTGAACATGAACCGGATGCTGTTTGTGCCATCGGACTTGTAGGTGTCAGTATTTTCAAGAGCCGCTTCAAATAAGGCATTGGGCATACCCAGGTTGTTCAGAATTTCAAGTATGGCATCGCGGAACGCTGGTGCAGCCGATCTTCGCTTTTTATCGAGTTCAGTTGAAATTTGCAGAAGCTGTTTGTCAAGCCCGTCAAGAATTTTTTGCTCAGCTTCCAGTTTTTGCTCAAGGTTGGAATTGTCTTCGAGCTTTGCGTCGATTTCGTCTTTGATTAAAAGCAATTGTTTTATTTCCGAAACCTTGTGTTTATGCATCAACCGGCTGTATTCATCCAGACGTTCGTTTACTTTTTCGAGTCTCGCCGGATTGATTTCAGCTTTGCCGCTCATGCGATTCAGTGTGTCGGAAATATCTGAAATCTCGATCAGTGATTGATTGATGCGCCCAGCCAATTCACTCAGCTCGGGTAAATATTGCGATGCATTCTGCAAATGTTGCTCAACACGGCGCAATGCGGTTTGTACGTTATCATCGCTCTCTGATAAAATCTGTAAAGAACCAAAAACACCCTCGCCAATTTTTTCGGCGTTCATCAGCATTTTCTGTTCCTGTTCCAGCGATGCCAGTTCTTCTGCAGAAAGCGAAGCCTGATCCAACTCTTTAAAAAGAAAACCAAAATAATCAGCGTCTGACAGACGGCGTTCTATCAATTCTGTCAACTCACTTATGCGGTGCTGACAATCAATGTATTTTTTGAAATAATCTCCGTATTCGGCCAACAGCGCGCTATTTCCGCAATACGAATCGAGTGTTTGCATCTGAAAACGATTACCGGAAATCAGTAATGTTTCGTGTTGCGAATGAATATTCATGATCTGATCGCCGAGGTCTTTCAGCACTGTAAGTTGCACGGGTGTGTCATTTACAAATGCTCGAGACTTCCCTCCCGGGCTTATTTCACGGCGGATGATGAGTTCACCGTCAAAATCAATTTCGTTTTCCGAAAAGAATTTTTTAAACGCATTTGTTTCAAGAACGAAATGTCCTTCAATAATGCATTTCTGCTGCTCATTCAGCAATACGCCATGATCGGCCCTATGACCCACAAGCAATCCAATGGCTCCAAGCAGAATGGATTTTCCGGCGCCGGTTTCTCCGGTAATGACCGTGAACCCCGATGCGAAATCAACATCAAGCTGACGTATCAGTGCGTAGTTCTGTATGTGAATGGATTGAAGCATTTGAAAGAGTTGAAACAAAAATACAAATATTTCTGTTGTGAAAGGTCGAGTTCAAGATCGAGGTAGAGGTTAAGGTAAAGGTTGAGGTTAAGGATACGGTAGAACGAAATGGTTGCTCATGGTTTTATTGAGAGAATACTAAAATAATTTTTCTTTCGTTTTTGACAAATGCACTCATCAGAACTATATTTTCTGGCAGTGAAATATGAGTAATTGAAAAAATCAATTGCAATGAAAAGAAAATGGATAGTGATAATTTTTTTATTAAATGTGATTATAATATATCTGACTTGTCATTTCAACCGGGTTTGTCTGGATGGGATTGAAGGTGAGTTGTTAGGTGTTATGCGGGGAGCAGACACAAAATACTCGCCGGAATATTCTCATAAAAAATTCAATTCGATTAGGATTGGTATGACAGAGGATGAGGTGGGTGATATTCTAGGTGTGCCTATAATCAAGTGGCTTCCCTATAGGAACAACAAGTATTTCCCTGAAAAAAATGATTATGTTGGATTTCAATATAGTGAAAGTCCGTCGAGCACCCATTACAGACTTAGGCAGATTTATTTCAGCGAAGGCAGAGTTGCTGAAATAAAAAGTTATTTCTATGTGGATTGATAAATATGATTCAGGTAATTGTTTTGTTTAAAGCAAACAATCAAATCAGCCCAAATACGCATTACCTGTGCGCTCGTCACCAATGGTGGTGGCTGGGCCGTGACCGGGATACACGATGGTGTCGTCGGGCAGGGTGAGCAGCTTTGTATGAATGGATTCCATAAGCACATCGAAGTTGCCTCCGGTGAGATCGGTGCGGCCGATGCTGCCGTTGAAAAGCACATCGCCGGTGATAACCATCCGTTCAGCAGGAATATACAGGCAGATGGATCCGGGCGCGTGGCCGGGAGTGAAAAGAATTTTTATTGTGTTTTTGTCAAATGTCAGTTCCTGTCCGTCTTCGAGAAATTGATCAGGGTTCGACATTTCCATGTTGTTTATGCCGAAAAGCGAAGCAAACACAGGAGCTTCACGCAGCGTAGACAGAGCCTCACTGTGCATCAGCCATGGAATATCGAATTCTTTCTGAACAAATGCGCAGCCCAGCACATGATCGATATGTGTATGCGTGTTGATTAGCATAACCGGCTTACGCTTTCCGTCAGCGAAAAAATTCTTCAGCTGTGATTTTTCGGAATCGTTGGAGCAAGCGGCATCAACAATAATACAATCGCCATTCCCGGCTTCGAGAATGTAGTTGTTTACGCCAAAACCGTTGAAAACAAAAGTGTGTAATTGTATTGCCATTAAATTGCTTCCTGATCTTTGGATAATATCTGACACAGAAGGTCACGTGCGCGAAACAGCTGTGCTTTAACGGTGCCTAAAGGAAGATTTAATTCTTCCGCAATTTCTTCGTAGCTGTATTCTTTGTAATATCGTAATTCAACAAGCTTGCGGTAATGCGGTTTGAGCTTTTCAACCACTTCGCGCAGGGCCATGTGTTTTTGTTTTTTGATGATGGCTTCCTCCGGATCTGGATGTTCGCAGGGAATATTTTGAGCCATGCTTCCGTCTTCGTTGTTTACGCCCTGATCGATGGACGTCATAACCAGCCGTTTCTTGCGGATAAAGTCAATGCAGTTGTTGGATGCGATTTTGAAAAGCCAGGTACTGAAAGCAAAATCAGGTGTGTATTGCGGGAGATTACGAAATGCCTTTCCGAATGCTTCAATGGTGAGATCGTCGGCATCGGTTGAGTCATTGGTCATCTTAAGCATCATGAAATAAATGGCCTCGCGATAATTTTTCATCAGTTCCGTATAGGCCTTCTGGTCACCCGAATTCAACGCGCGTAATACGAGTTCATAGTCCCGTTTTGCTTTTTCGGTAAAATTCGGACTCACTTCCATGTGCCGGGTTTTCTGATGATGTTCGATAAGTATATTAGCGCATTCAGTGCCGCCATTATTGTTTCAAGAACAGGCGAAATTAATAATAATTTTTTTTCTTTCAGTTTTTTTGTTGCTCCTGAAAAAATTATCCATTGAGTTATCCACTTCAAAAGAACAATAGAAGCAACCGCGAGAATCTGATATTGAACTGCCAGTAATACTGCCGCAAGAGCGGGAAAGAGTAACAGATTCAGCTGATATAATCCAAGATAAACCTTATGTTTAAAACGATACCGGTTGCCAGTTGTCAGATGTCTTCTTTTCTGATGCCACCAGGCTGAAAAGCCGTGTTTGGGCTCCGACCATGTATAGGAATCGGAATCAATACAGATGGCGGTGTTGTTTCGTTTCGCATGCTCTGCAATAAACAGATCATCGTCGCCAGAGCTCAGATCGTAATGATTGGTGAACCCGTTGCTGTTGATGAAAAGCTCTTTTTTATATGAAAGATTGCGGCCGACACCCATATATGGGAAATGGGAAAGTGCTGCTGAGAAATATTGCAGTGCAATACGCATGGTGTCGAAGCGGATCAGCAAATTCAACAATGTCTTGCTTCGATAATATTTTCCATAGCCGGCCACGATTTCTATTCCGGAATTATGTTGTTCAACCATTTTTCTAATCCAGTATGGACCAGTTGGACGGCAGTCAGCATCGGTAAGGAGCAACAGGGAATTATTGGCTTCCTTGATTCCAACAGAAAGCGGGAATTTTTTGCCAGCGCAAACAACGACAGAGTCAGTCAGGCGAATGGTTCTTAAATTCGGATTGTGAATTTTAAAAGCACAAAGCAGATCCCAGGTGTCATCTTGTGAATGATCATCTACCACAAGTATTTCGAAATCGGGATAATCCTGATTCAGCAGAAATGGCAGGTTTTCGCGGATATTCAGATACTCGTTTTTTGCAGCAATGACTATGGAAACCGGAGGCAGTTTCTTATCATCGGTTACTTTGCGTGATGGCTTGTAAAAAGCAAAACGGCGAAAAAATATCCAATAGTAAATTAAAAAAACCAGCAGGGATAGAACCAGAGCTCCTCCCACAACGATCATCCACACAGGATGCTGATTAAATTCAAAATCGTAAAGCATTGAGGGTTCAAAAGTACAGCAAATTTTTTCCGCACAAAAAAACCGGATTGAATAGTTTTAAACAATATGCAAACCGGATTCAATTATATATACGGATGTAAAATCCATCATACAACGTATTGTAGGTCAGGGCTGGTCTTTTTGACGGACCATTCACAACGCTGCCATCGGTGATGATAAAACGTGACCCGCAAACAGAATCGGAAATAGTCAGCCCGGAGGATTCTACTACAAGCCTTTCACAATCACCATTTGGGTGATAGGGGCAGGCCCGCTCTATGGCAACAAATGACTCGTAGGAAGCGCGGTAGACGATAAGTCCCTTGTAGCCGCCTGTCAGATAAATATAGCCTCCGATTGCATTCAGGTCGTTGTAGTTTGCATTGTTAATGTCTATATATATATTTACAGGTACATACGGAATTCGGTCTTCGTCTTTTTCACACGAAGAAAAAATAAATGAAGCAATTAATACTAAAGCGACAAAATATTTCATGCCCGGATTCCGTTCATTATTTATACACCAAAGATAGTGAAAAACTTTTTCATAAATCTTTCCCATAACCGGTCAAATAGAAAAAAAAGTTGTATTTTCGCCCTTTGAAGTTCTTTCATCAGCATCTTTTCACACATGAGAATTCTGAAATATATTGTGCTAATGTTATTGTTGCTGGCTCCGGCTGCAACAATTCAATCATGTCGCACTTCGAACACCAATAACAGGGAGCGGCAGATTCAGCGCGAGAAGAAAAAGCGTTCGCGTAATGATACGGTATTGTATCAGAAAGCACTTAAGAACCACATGAAGTCGCAGACCAAGGATACCCGCAAATCTATGCGACAGGCGCTTCATTCAGCCAAGCGGAATCGTGATCACAAAAAAGAGTTCTTCGTAAAACGCTGGTTCAGAGATTGGTTCGGCTACAAACAGGAACGTAATAAAGGATAATAAATAAAAGGGCTGCTCGCAGCCCTTTCTTATTTTTGCAGGCATGGAAATCCCGTTGCTCAGTGTTCGGAACTTAACTGTTTCTTTCGGAAATGCGAAAGCGGTCAATGACGTTTCATTTAATCTCAAAAAAGGCCAGGTGTTGGGAATTGTCGGTGAGAGTGGCTCGGGAAAGTCTTTAACAGCTCTGTCGCTGATTGGTCTGCTGCCTGAAGTCAAAAACATTACAGCGGCAGGGAAGATTTTATATTCCAGAAATAATGCAATGCAAACCGATCTGGCTGCATTGAATATTAAACAACTCAATAAAATCCGCGGAAATGAAATCTCAATGATTTTTCAGGATCCGCTCAGTTCTCTTAACCCGTCCATGAAATGCGGACTGCAAGCCATCGAACCGTTGCGGTATCATTTGCGCTTGCGGAAACGTGAAGCTGCCAGACAAATACTGCAGCTGTTCGAAAAAGTAAAATTGCCCGATCCGCAAAAAATATTCGAATCTTATCCGCATCAGTTGTCGGGCGGTCAGCGACAGCGCGTGATGATTGCCATGGCCATGTCAACACATCCGCGCATTCTTGTTGCCGATGAGCCAACCACAGCACTTGACGTAACGGTGCAGAAAGAAATTATTCAACTGATCCGCGATCTGCAAAGTGAGTCCGGCACATCGGTCATTTTTATTTCGCATGACCTTGCTTTGGTTCGCACCATTGCCGATCATGTGCTGGTGATGAATAAAGGAGTTGCCGTTGAACAGGGCGAAGTGGAGAATATTTTCTCCAATCCCGCACACGATTATACAAAAGCGTTGATCGCCTGCAGGCCTAAGCTTGGAAATAACCCGGTGCGACTGCCAACAGTGAGCGATTATGTCCGGCAATCCGATGTTGACGCTTCAACGCTGCATCCCGAGCGGTTATTTAGCAATGAAGAAATTCTTAAAGTTGAAAATCTCAGTGTGCATTATGCATTGGGAAGGCGCAGCCGAAGCAGTTCCGATGCCTGGTTCCGCGCCAATGATAATATTTCTTTGTCCCTGTTTAAAGGTGAAACGCTGGGCCTTGTGGGCGAATCGGGATGCGGTAAATCGACTCTGATTCGCGCCATGCTGCAGCTGATCAAACCCACTTCGGGAAAAGTATTATTTGATGGGCTGGATCTGACACAACTTTCTGGTAACAAAATGCGACATCTGCGAACCCGCATGCAGATTGTGTTTCAGGACCCCTATTCGTCGCTTACGCCAACGCTTTCTGTTCGAGATGCGCTGCTGGAGCCGATGAAGGAACATCGCATTTTTTCAAATAAGCGTGAGCGGATAGATTATGCGGTTAATATTCTTGAAAAAACCGGACTTTCGGCCGATGATTTAAAAAAATATCCACATCAGTTCAGTGGCGGACAGCGACAGCGAATTGTGATTGCACGCGCACTCGTGCTCAAACCTGAAATAGTTTTCTGCGACGAATCGGTCTCTGCCCTCGATGTGAGTGTGCAGGCGCAGGTGCTCAATCTGTTCAACGATCTGAAAGATGAATTCGGTTTCACCTATGTTTTCATTTCGCACGATATGAACGTGGTTGGCTACATGTCCGACCGCATTATGGTTATGAACAAAGGAAAAATTGTCGAATCGGGTGCTACCCGCGAAGTCATCGAAAACCCGCAGCAGGACTACACAAAAACATTGATTGATTCTATTCCGGTGATTGAATGAAAAAGTTGTTGAATAATTATTACCCCACCAAACTCTCCTTCTTCGAAGCCCTCGGAAAGGAGTTCAGATATTGTGTAGCAGGATTAAAGTCGCGAATCGCTTATTCAGGGCGGGTTACGCGTGTGCTGACGTATCCTGAGTTGCCTGGAAGCAAAAGCATTATTTATAAAATTGCGAAATACAATCGTTGGGTACTAACTAATAATCCAAAAAAAAGATGTGACTTTGCTGTGGCGTGGCAGGACAGCACCCTGCGTGATGATTTTCCGGTTTTGATCGAACATTCAAAAAATATTCCTGTGTTGAATCTTCATTCAAACAACATCATGAAGACCTACATTGATGAATTTGTATATGAAGTGTTCGGTTTCAAAACCCGCATCAATCCTGTGTTGCACAATGGTCCTGCTGTGTTGAAAAGCGAATGGAACGCCACCCACAGCGGCGAGATTGTGCAATGTCCGGTTGAAAAAGTTGAAGAAAATTGTATTTATCAGATTGTCATCAACAATAAAACGGAAGATGGCTTTTTCGAAGACATTCGTGTACCTGTTGCTGCAGGCGGAATTCCGTTTGTGTACATTAAGCTGAAAAGTCCGGAGAGCCGGTTTGAAACGAAGGCAAACAAAGTTTTGCTAAAGCAGCCGGATGAAATTCTCAGTGCAGATGAACAGCAGAAAATTCTTGAATTTGCACGAATCATCGGACTCGATTTTGGAGAAGTGGATGTGTTGCGCAACCGCGATGATGGCCGCATTTATGTGGTTGATGTCAACAACACTCCATATGGCCCGCCGGCCAATCTGGATGAGGATGGCCGAATAACTGCGATTAAGAAGCTGTCTGCTGCTTTATGCAGTATGTTCTAGTGATTTTCGAGATATCGCAAGATTCTGAAATCGGCATAATTCCATTCACGCCAGTCTTTATCACTGATTACTGTGTGAACAGCCTCCATTCTGAGGTCAATGATTTCATCATAATTAGTAACACTATTATATCCATATATGTCTCCGGTGTATGAATGATAACGACTGCAGTTGTATGGATAATCAAAGAGGTTTCTGTTTTCATGCAGAATGTCGATGCAGTGAGGGAGCATAACCATGTAATCGTGATGAAAGTAGGCGGAATTCCTATGGCTGATGTTGTATCGCATTATCACGCGGTTCCAGTCGGGCGCTGACGAAATAGTGAGAATTATGGAAGTAAATACAAACACATTTTTTAAAAGCCAGAACATGTTTCTGCCATAATTAATTTTCATCAGTAGCGCGATAAGAGCAAAAACGGCAATTATCAGAAAAATGAATACACCAATCCTTAGCGAAGCCAGGTTGTAGTATTCGACGTAACGCAGATTACGGATAAATACGGAAGCAATCATAAAAATATTCTGAGCTACCCAAATTTTTACGAGCAATTTCAGAATTTTGTTTTTTGAATAAAAAGGAATTTTGCCGTTGAAAAACAGCAGTGCAAGAACTGCCGACAGAGCCACGCAGAAGACCAATGTCCATGTGCCTTCATGAACAAATTCGCGAAGCAGTTGTCCGTTCCATTCAAAACCAAACCAGACATGACGGAGGTCAAGATAGTTGAAAATGAGAATCAGGAAATTCAGAGCAAACATTAGAAAAACGCCGGTCCTGAACCATTTCATAAACCCTTTGAATGAACTTTTAAACAGAATATTTCCTTTTTTTCTGATGAGGTTTATTCCAGGATGATTGGTAATATTCAGTTTCTCTGCAATGTCTGTTCTGATAAGTAATGCTGCTGCGATGATCAACCCCATTAAAACATATATTAATATATCGGCATTTTCGAAATTGAAAAGTGTGTTGAAAATATCAGAAACAAAAGAGGAAACTTTTCCGACCAGTTTTGAAAAATAATTATTGGACGCAGAATACAGTGAAATAAAAAGCCAGATAACCAGTAATGAAGCCACTGTAAGCCACACTCCCGGCCATTTTTGGAAGATGGTTGGTTTTCTGATTTTTGTGATTGCAAGAAATCCTTTTGACAAAGACGGAAAAATATTCAACGGTGTAATAAGCGACAAGAGATGTATCCGGGCGGCTGCCGGCCATAATTGCATGGCCATGAACTGAAGAAAAAGAAATATGTTTATTGTGATTGCGTAAGCGGTGTGTGTGATCAGGACGGAAACAACAGAGATCAGCAACAACAGCTGAAAGAGATACCATACATGATTACGCTTCGTTGATTTGCGAAATAAAAAACAGCTCATCAAGGCCATTATGGCTTCAAAAACAACAAGATTGAGTCCCAGTCCGGCTCTGTAAAACAATATTGTGAATGCAGCTGCAGACAAAACGATAATCAGAATTTTGACAATGTGTCGGCTCATAAAATCAAATTTGCTTAGATGAACGAATTTGCATTTGAAAATTTCAAATACAATATCTTTGATTTACAGACGTTTTTGGTTGTTTGATCTCACAGTATTTTTTTGTATATTTGTTAGGAACAATTATTTTTTAATCATTAAAAATTTACATCATGGGATTAGATGACCTTTTAAAATCCGTAACCGGTGGCGAAGGCAATTCGCAGGGTGGCGGTCTGATGGACTCAATTATGGGCCTCGTTGGCGGAAACAATAAAGGATTGGGTGGGCTGGTTGAAAAATTCACCTCCGGCGGGCTGGGCGATATTGTTGGCTCGTGGGTCGGTAAAGGCGAAAACAAACCTGTTTCGGCCGATCAGATCAGCAGTGTGCTTGGTGATGGTAAAATCGCAGAGATTGCAAAAAAAGCAGGTATTGATCCGAAAACGGCATCTTCAAAAATATCGGAAATTCTGCCTCAGGTGGTAGATAAACTTACACCAAACGGAAAAGTTGATAAAGACGATAATTCAGGTTTTGATCTGAGCGCCTTGACAGGATTGTTCAAATAAGATAACATCTTTGAGCAACTAAAAAGCACGGATGATTTGTCCGTGCTTTTTTAGTTATAGTTTTGTTTTCGCGCGAGAACAAACATTAGTTCAGCTTCGATGCTACAAAAGCTCTCAGCTGATCACCGCGCAGATTCTTTGCAATGATTTTAAAATCACCATCGAGCACAAACATAGCTGGAATGGAGCCAACTCCATAGAGTTTCGCAGCTTCGCTCTGCCAGTATTTCAGATCGCTCACATGATGCCAGATCAGCTTGTCGTCGGCGATGGCTTTGATCCAGGCTGCTTTATCCTTGTCGAGAGATACTCCGAAAATTTCGAGACCTTTAGCATGATAATCTGCATAAAGACTGGTCATGTTGGGGTTTTCCATGCGGCATGGACGGCACCATGATGCCCAGAAATCAATAATAATTACTTTTCCTTGTACATCATATAAGCTCATCGTGTCGCCCTCTGGTTTGGGGAGTTTGATTTCGGGAGCATTCGAGCCAACGGCAGTAATTTTATTTGAGTTCACTTTGCTATGGAGGCCCACAACAGCCGGATTGTATTTGTACTTTTCATATACAGCTGAATCAACTGCGGCATACAATTCATAGTATTGATCAATATTCAAACGTTCAACAAAAAACATATTCACCAGATCGCCCTTGTTGGCTGAAACTACATTGAAAAGCAAGGTGTTTTTTTGGAGATCAAGTTGGTTGTAACGGTCTTCAACTTCTTTTTTTCGAACGGCATCAGTTGGACTTAATGTGCCATACACAGTGTTCAGACTGTCCTGACTTATTGCAATTTTGGAAAGCTGAGATTCGGTGTTATATATCCGCTTTGTTTGTTCGGATCCTTCAACTTCAGGGTTGCTCCCAAGTGCTTCAGGATTGAGTTTTAGGGATATTTTATCGCCAGGTTTAATAATAATGGCGACATAGTTTTTCTGCGTGAATTGTAGCTTGAAAATATCTTCGCGCTCACAATCGAATTCCATCGAAAATTTTCCATCTTTGATATCCGCGCTTAACGAAAAAGAAGCAGGTGTAAGAAAATTTTCCAGGGTTATGGTTGTTGCTGTTGTCGCAGCGGTAAAAGATCCGCTGATTTTCGTTTTAACCTGAGCATTGACAGAAAAAACGAAGAAGAGAATTAAAAATAGTCCGGCAAAAGATTTCATGCTTGGCAATTTAAAATGTAAATATACTAAAACGATATAACCAGATCCATCGGAAGGTCATGATGATCGGTTGGTATTTCAGCGGCGACCTGCTCCGCAAAACATACGCCAACTTTTAGCGCCTTAGTTTTACGGAGAAATTTATCATAGTACCCCTTTCCTCTGCCCATGCGGTTTCCGAAAGAGTCGAAAGCGACTCCGGGAACAATAATGACATTTATCATGTCAGTCTGTCTGTATTCTAAACCTTGTGGCTCTTCTACACCGAGAATTGGTTCTTTAATCAGATTGCCGTCGAAGACTACCGGAATGATGTCGGGTCCAACCATTCGCGGAAGCAACATGATTTTTTTATTCATCCATTTTTTGCAGAATTCATGTGTAATGACTTCGTCGGGCAAACTCCAGTAGCACATCACAATCCCCGCATCGATGAACCATGGCTGTTTTTCGATGTATTCAAAAATCAGTTTTGATTTAGAAATCTTTTCTTCATCACTCAAAGTGGCTTTCACAGCCCGCATCTGACGACGAAGCGCTTTCTTGGCTTCCATTACTAAGCTTTTTTCCTCATTTACCATCACTCATTATTTATTGATAACACGCTGCCGGATTCGTTTCTCGATCTCTATATCAATTATTTTGTAGAGTTGAAACTGATGAACAAGTAAAATCTCATCTTCCTCACTGTTTTTTTCCTGAAGCTTACGTCTGATTGCGTCCATTTCACGCATAAGCATCAGATGTTTGAATTCCAGAATGGTGCTGTCAACTTCGCTGATTAGAATGCTATTGTCGTTTTCGGCGTGTTGAATATAAATACCGTGTTTTTTCTCCCAGTTGGGGCTGAGTGAATAAACACTATTCATAATATCGGCAGCAGAGTTGGTCAGGTTTGGGTCAAGCATGTTCAGAACCCGGCTTGTATTGCTCACTCCATCGGTCTGTGTCTGAACTTTGCAGATATCATAAATACGCATGAGCTTTGGAATGGTCAGCTTCATGGAATCATCTTCAAGCTCTTCAAAAATATATCGGGCAACAGTTTTTTCAACAATTTCAGTAATCTTCAGGTCTGGGTCTTCTACCTGAAAACGCAGGGTTTTATCACCGAAAAGAAGGATCATTCGTAAAATGTTTTTTTCCGATTCTTCCTGACGGTCTGTTCCTGAAATGGGTTGTTGCCTTTCAGGAGCTTCTTCTTCAATTTCTAAGTTGTTTAATAGCTGCTTGTTTACACGTTGTTCCTTGTTGGTTAGAATGTAGTTCAATTCTCCAACTAAATCTTTTGTTTCAACACTTAATATTGTAGAACATCTATCAACTAATTCTTGTCGTGCAAAACTATTCGGTATTTGAGAAATGCTTTGAACAATATCTTTTCTTACACTAGCTCTTTTTAAAGGATCATTTCCAGCTTCAGAAAACAAGATTTCAGCTTTAAACTCTATGAATGATTTTTTGTTGTTTGCCAGAAAATCCATCAGCGCTTTGGCGGAATATTTTCGTGAATACGAATCCGGATCTTCCTTATCAGGGAACAAAATCACACGCACATCCAGCCCTTCGGCCAGCAGCATGTCGATAGCGCGGAAAGAGGCCTTGATGCCAGCCAGATCACCATCGTATAAAATACACACATTGGTGGAATAGCGGCGTATCATGCGGATCTGTTCGCCGGTGAGGCTGGTCCCGCTAGATGCCACCACATTGTTTATACCCGCCGAAACCATGGCAATCACATCCATGTAGCCTTCCACCAGATAGCACTCATTCTGGCTGATGATGCTGTTTTTGGCTAAATGAATACCGTAAAGGACATTGCTTTTGTGATATATCGGCGTCTCCGGCGAATTGACATATTTGGCAATCTTTGCATCGGAGCGCAGGGTGCGGCCTCCGAATGCGATCACTCGTCCGCTGATGCTGAAAATCGGGAAGATAATGCGATCTCTGAAGCGGTCGCTGCCGCTTTCACCGCTGATGAGCCCGTTTTTAGCCAGTGTTTCTTTGTCAAAACCTTCGCTGCGTGCATGATCAGCAAAGGCAGTGTAGGACTGAGGCGAATAGCCGAGTCCGAATTTTTTTATAACAGCATCGCTCAGACCACGTTCATGAAAATAGCTTAATCCGACCGACATTCCCTCTTTGGTTTCCCAAAGCTGTTTTTCGAACCATTTATGTGCAAATTCATGAACGAAATAAGCCTGATCTTCTTCGGTCTTTTTTTCTTTGTAATCGTCGTCAACTTCTTCCTCAACGATCTCAACTCCGAATTTGCCAGCGAGCTTGCGAAGTGCTTCGGGATAGGTGTAATGCTCGTATTCCATCAGAAAATTCACCGCATTGCCAGCTTTGCCGCATCCAAAACATTTGAAGATATTGAGGGAAGGCGAAACGTTGAACGAGGGCGTTTTCTCATTATGGAACGGACATAATCCGATCAGGTTGGAGCCGCGCTTTTTGAGCGACAGGTATTCTCCAACCACGTCTTCGATGCGCACGGCATCCATAATGCGTAATATATCTTCGCGACGAATCATGATGTGATTACAAAAATATGATTAATTTCGGGTACATAAAAATTAGGAGCTGTTTTGTTGATAAGTATTCGCCTCGTGATATTTTCTTTTTTTGTATTGTTTGTTGTGGCAGACAATGTTCAGGCGCAGGATTCGGTTTCTGTGCATGAGAAATATTTTCGGTATCGCGGGCGGTTGAATTATTTTGTGGTTTTTTCGAACGAGCCCGGCGGGGGCTTGCTCGCCAATATCCGCAACCGCGATGTTTGGGCCGATCCCGATGGCGTTTATCCTTCTGGTGACGAAGTGGATTATCATTACAGTATCACGTTTGGTCAGACTCATACGCGAACGGGTTACCTGCTCGGGTCTCTGGCTACGGAATATGCACTGCTGAAACAGGCTGGAGACCTGATATCCGCCGAAAACACCTTAGCTCAGATTCGGATAGTGCTCAATGCTTTTGATCGCACCGACCGCTGTGAGAGCGGTCCTCCGTGGTTTCGAAAAGATACGCTCGATGGATTTTTTGTGCGTGAAGATGCGCCACCTGTGCTTTCCCGCGTTTTTTCAACACAGTTGAATAATGGTTTGAATGACAGTGATTATTTTTCGTGGCGGGTTGATCGTCAAGAGTATGGGGTGCCCTCTCTGATTCAGAATCATGCTGTCGAAGCTTTGAAAATGTATGAATCGAAGGATGGATATTTTTTCACAAAAAGGGAAAAGAGTCATCCGGATGAAGCTTCTTTCACCAGACAGAATGATGATTACAAGCACTATTATAAAAACCAGAAATTTACGTCGCAGGATGAAGTGCTGGGGTCTTTGGTTGGATTAGCGTTAACGTTTCAGTATGTCGATGATACAATTATACGCAACACCGCCCGTGATCAGATGTTACGAATGATTAATTTTATGTGTGGCAGTCGAAAGACGCTCTGGTGGCGGCCTTTATTTCCTGATGGAACACGCATGGGTAATGAAAACGGCGCAGATGGCCGGGCATATGCTTACGCCATGAAATCGCTGGCCTATAAAATTGCCGGAAAAGAATTTCTAAAAAAACATTATCCGGCCATTGTAAAAGCGCCCTGGTGCCGCGATGCATACGAGGGGGCCGAGCTGGCATGCCTGAGCGGAATTGGAAATGCTGATTACCGGATACTTCGTTTTTTAATGGCAGAGGCAATGTCGGTTTCAGGCGCATCGAGAACCAGCCGCAATGTACCAAAACTATTAAAAAACATGGCTTCGGATTATCATTGGGACACGTTCTATTTGTTGCTTCATGCAGCATTGAACGATGTTGCCATTGATTCGTCCATGTATAACTTCAGACGCCTGGAGGAACAACTGCAGCTGGTTCCGACCAATGGAACCTGGCAATATGGAAATAGCAAATATCCGAAAACGCCGGGCTGGTCAGCCGAGTTCAAGTGGTCCGCAACTGTTGATATGCAAAATGGTCAATCGGGCGAAAACTGGTCGCTTGGGAATTATTCAGGAATTGACTTTATGCTGTTGCACAATCTGGCCTGTCTGATGATTGAGGAATACAATGAATCCTACGTGAATTATTTAAAAATCAAGTAGAAAAAACAGTAGTCAGTAGTGTCCTACGACGGAGTTTATCCCGCTGTTCGTGCTTCACGGAGTTTACCCCGCTTTCAATATTTCGACTCCGCTCAATATGACAGCGGGGCTCAGCATGACAGCGGCGGGTCTCAGGGTAACAAGTCAGTAGTGAGTTTTATTTTCACTTTTCACTCATCACTGACCACTGGCCACTGGCCACTGATTAAAAGTTTCTCACAATCACTTTCTGTTGTTGCACACTTTCTTCGCTTTCGAGCTGAATGATGTAGAGCCCCGATTCAAAGCCAATGGCGTTGAAAAAATAATTGTTTTTACCTGCTGCAAATTCGCCTTCGTGAATGACATTTACTGTGCGGCCTGTGGCATCGATCATCGAAAGGCGGCCTGTGAAGCCATTTCCGCATTCAACAGGAATGCAGGTGAGGTAGGCTGCGGGATTCGGATAAATGCTTTCCATGCCGACGCTTGCAAATTGTTCTTCCATGCCGACATAGTTCTGACAATTGAATTCCCAGTAACCTGCGGGTGCCGGCATGGGACGAACCTGCGTTTTACCGCTCACAGCCTGCGCCTGAACATAATAATACACCGTGCTGCCATCGGGTTGTACAGGAATGTGACCTGTCCAGTTATCGCTTCCGGTGCTGCTCATAGGCACACTGACATATGATCCGGCCAGCGACGTTTTGTAATACACATTGGCTGCTGCAATACCGCTTTCGTGTTTGATATAGGCGTTCACCTGATAGTCGTTGCTACCGCTTTGCGTACTGGCCAGCGGCTGATGCGATATCAGCAGTGGGTCATTACTGCCGATGCAGTTGGTAATGCAATGAATGGCTCCGCTTGCACTGATGGGGTCGGGGTCACAATCAATCGGGACAATGGTATATCCGGGCAGAGCTTCTGAATAAATACGAAAGGCAGTCGTATCATATTCTTCATAATAGCTTGGATAAATGTATGCCTTGTTTACGAAAACGCCGTTTGTATAAGTTCTGTAATAAGAACCTGAAGACGGCCAGCCACCTGAAGTACTTGATGGCATCGGAATTCTCACAACTTTATAGGGTGTTCCATAACAACTCATATAGTTACTCAGCAGCCATTGCAGATTGGCTTCAATCTGGGGCCCGTCCGAAATGCCACTTGGATACTGGCCTACAAGTATAGTTTCTTCATCGAGCAGTTTCATGTGCATATCAATGTGATGTATGCCGTCGTAAGGCAGGGTGGGGAACAACACGTACTGGTCGATTCCAAGAAAATGCTTCATGATGGTATCTATTTCAGCAACAGAATGCGATGGGTTTTCATCCACAATCAGTTCGCTCGACATGGCTGTGCCAAATCCATCGACCATCAGGTTGCCTCCGGTGGCGATAAAATCCCAGGGAGATACGGTCATGGAATACAAATCGAGACCGGCCCAGGCAGCGTGTTTAATCGCCATGGTATCATCGCTAGGACGAAATGATCGGTTGTATTCCCAATCGACCAGATAATTATTGCCGACTTCGTTCTGATAGATGGTGTGTGCACCGTAATCGCGTATCCAGACTGAGTTAAAGCGAGCAGTTAGGAATTTTACATTGGTTAAAGGTACGCCACCAGAGGTCAAATAGCTTTTTACCTGTGTCGAATCAACTCCGTCAAGAGAATTACATGCAATCAGCACGGTGCATTCTTCCTGAGCCGCATCGACAATCTGCCGAAGCACCGAAGTGTAGGATGTCCATGTAATCAATAACACATCAATTTCTTCCCATTCTGCCATGGCGCGGGGAGTCCATGTTGGCGGGGTGGTAATACTGCTGCGCATTTGCGGAAACTTATAAAAGGGCATCATGGCCTTTTCTTCTTCGGTCATGCCTTTGGGCAGATCCTGTGCTCCGGCATTCAGTGCCAGCAGGAGGGCTGCAAAACATACAATAGCGATTTTGATCATGAAGTTGGTTTGAAAGGTGTCAAAATTAGGCGTTTTCGATATATCAGACAAGAAATCCGCAAAAAGGTGACAGACTCCGCTGCGCGAAGTTTAAACTTCGCGCAGCGTAATCTTTTTTATATTTACAGAAAAATATGGCTGCAAAGGATATTCAACGCTGCGCATGGAGCACCAACGATCCGCTCTACATCCAATATCACGACGAAGAATGGGGCGTGCCGGTGCGCGACGACCATAAAATGTTTGAGTTTCTGATTCTCGAAACTTTTCAGGCCGGACTTAGCTGGCTCACCATTTTGCGCAAGCGCGAAAACTTCCGGAAAGCCTTTGCCGGCTTTGATTTCGAGAAGGTGGCGAAATTCACCGAAAAAGATTTCAATCTGCTAATGCAGGATGCCGGCATCATACGCAACAGAATGAAAATTGCCGCAGCCATGACCAATGCAAAGGCTTTTATTGAAGTCAGGAAAGAATTTGGAACATTCTGTAACTATATCTGGGCCTTTGTTGACAACAAGCCGGTGCATTCAAAATTGAAACTGCTGACGGATATACCAGCTTCAACACCGCTCTCCGACGCCATTAGCAAAGATCTGAAAAAGCGCGGATTCAAATTTGTCGGCAGCACCATCGTGTACGCCCATCTGCAGGCCTGCGGCCTGGTGAATGATCATGTGAAAGGGTGCTTTCGATATTAAAGTTATGCGAAGTTTATAAACTTTGCACAGCTTTATACATCGCGCAATTTTACATCGGCATCTTCATAAATCCGACCCCACTTCACATGTGACCACACACGTTCGTGCAGATAGAAAAATCCGATTTTGGTTACCACTTCGGTTCCGCTCAGAATGAAGGAATGGCCTATGTTTCCGGTGACCAGATACGAAAGCAGCGTTGTGTCGAGACTCCCCCAAAAGCGATAAGAAATGCTTTTTACAAGCGATCGCCAGGGTGCAACACTGCCATCGGGGCGACGGCCGGCTTTTACGACATTCCATAATCGTTCGTGAAAAAAGAACAGCAGAATTTTCGTGAGCACTTCGAAACCAGCAATAGTAGAGGCCTGCGCTACATTTCCAAAAATAATATATCCAAGCACAAATGTATCAAAGCTGGCGACAACGCGCCAACTGATACCTTTCACGATGGATCTTGCTTTACTATCTTTCATTAAGTTGCAAAAATACGTCAATTTCTACTATCCCGACTTGTTTTGTAGAGAAACATGATAAATATCAGGGCCGCCTTATAAAATGCCACAATGGCACAAAGCCCCTGATATAAAATTAGCGATTAGCGGTTTTTGATTTTTGAAGTAATTTTCGGTGTAAAAGTGGCAGGGCTCAGAATGACAAAAATTGTTTTTCCTGAGCCCCGCAAATTTTTTTGAAAAAATTACAATGGTTTTACCGGCACGCAGATATCCACGATAAATCTGCCGTCTTTCGGTTCCTCAGGATAAATTTCAAAACAGGGCCGGTCGTCGGGTTGATAGCCACTGGTGGGCAGCCATGAACCATAGACCCAGTCCCATGCTTCGGTAAAGTCTTCGGACCCAAGATCAAAACGTGCAACCACATATTTGCCGGCATCAATTTTCATTTTGCCGAACTCGCCATCGGTTTTTGTGGCGGGCGGAACCGTCATACACACGCTGATACGGAGTTTGTTTTCTTCTGTAATTTTAGGATCATCGTGATACACAGTCAGGAATTTTAGATCGGGTTGTTGCAGCAGATCGCGTGCTGCAGCCCAGGTACAGAGCTTACCCCACAAGGTGGAAAATAGATCATCATTGCCTTTGTAGGGTCCGATATGACGGACGTATACAACCGTCATTTCCAGAAATTCCTTCACCTCAGTACTTTTGTTTTGTTTCATTGTTTTCCTCCTTTGTTTTATAGGTTTGTCAATACAAAAGTACCCGGTGTTGCGGCAACCGGATTGATGCATATTGCTTTCCGCTTGACCGATATTGCTTTTTTGTTTTTTAAATTCAGATGCCGTAACTCCGAAATAGTTTTTAAAGTAACGTGAAAAAACCGACATATCCTGAAAGCCCCATTTGAAAGCGATTTCGGTTATGCTGTCGTTTGGATTTGACAACATATTTGCGGCACATTTTTCTAGACGGATACGTTGAATATATTGAAAAGGACTTTCGCCAATTAATGCTTTGAAAATACGGTTGAAATGAAATTTGGAAAAGGCTGCCGCCGCCGATAATTCTTCCAGTGTAAAAGAATGATCGATGTGCGATTCAATGTAATCAGTCGCGCGGAAAATCCGATTTTTATATTCGGCCTCAAGTTGTTTTTTATTCATGGTAGCAAAAAAGAAAACCGATTCAAAACATATGAAATCGTTTGTAAAAGTACATAATATTTGAAATCCGTTGCATGTATTTATATTGATGTTCGGCTTCTTGCAGGCCGCATGAATACATGTATTACCACAGGAGCTGAAGGGAAAATGTGAATGAGGTAATTGAGTAATGAAGTATTGCAATCATTTCATTTTGCCAGGAATAATATCTGAAAAAAAAACTCCCGCAAAATCAATTACGGGAGTTTTTAAGATCGAAAAAAATGTTGTCAATTCATCGGCTGATGTTTTATCGCCTTAGTTTTTCACCACTTTTTTGTAGAATGATGTGTTCTGATTTTCGAATTTCATAAAATAAACGCCGTCGCTCAGATCAGAAATGTTGAATTGAACAAGTTTCTCGTTGCATGCTCCGTATGACCTCACAACTGCGCCTTCAGCACTGTATAAGGTGACAACTGTACCTGTGAAACCTTCGGGTAATTCAGCAAAAACAATTTCACTGGCTGGATTCGGATATACATTAACAGCTGATTCGCCTGATTCGCCAAGACTGGTTACGTCTAAAACGGTAACAGTAAACGAGCAGGAGCTTGTGTTTCCAGATGCATCAGTTGCAGTCCACGAATTGGTTGTTACACCAATCGGGAATTGTGAACCACTTGGTAGTCCTCCGGTTTGAGTTAGGTCAATCAATGCGCAGTTATCTGATGCTGTTACATTGTACAGATATATTTCTCCAACCGATGAAGTGGTTGTGATTTCAATATTTGAAGGACATGTTATTGCTGGGTCAATGCTTTCGTTGACAGTGACAATCTGGTCGGTATTTGTTGTGTTCCCGTGAATGTCAGTTACAGTCCAGGTTACAACAGTTTCCCCCGCTTCGAACTCCGACGAAGGATGATTGCTGGTGACAGATTCAATGCCGCAATTATCGCTGAAAACAGGCATCGCTGTAGCAGGTCCGCTGAAATCAGAAATCGTCAGCGTTGCTTCACCATACATGTTGTCGTGCGTATAAAGACTTAGCACAAAAGTCTGCCCGTCCTGAACAGGAATGATAGCGGTACCCGACTGATTTATGGGGCCAGTGGTAAAGAATCCGGGAAGCAATGTGTAGGGTGCGCCACCGGTAAGACTGTACTGAGGAACATCGTAGAGCGCACTGTCACCACCGATGTAGTCCCAGTTGAAAGTGATGTTTCCATTGCATGTTACAGGGATTGAAGCATTGGTGAAACCTTCATTATCGCTCATGTTGTTTCCGCCAGTCATTGAAATAGTGTCGGGAGCACCGCTGATATCGCTGTATCCGTCAGCATTGATCTGATAAAAATTCCAATAGTAAGGATCGAAGGCGCCTGCAAAACCATTTTGCACAGAGCAGCCAACATTATGAACAACACAGGAATCGGCATTGATTGTAATATCCGCGGGAGCTGTAACAGCTGGGGCTTCTTCGTCAACAACGGTAATGTTAACTGAGCATGTACTTACGTTCCCGGCTGCATCGCTTGCCTGATAGACATCGGTAGTGGTTCCTACAGGATATACTCCGCCCGAACCAATGCCTGAAACCAGAGCAGTCCCACCACCGCTCACGCCATGAATATTCATCACATACGCATCTGTGCAGCACACTGCGGTGAGATCTGCGAAGTTATTTACACCGCAGTCTTCAGCCAGAATGTATGAAGGTGTCGATTGGCCGTCAAGATTTGTTCCAATTCTCATGTAGTTACTAGAATCTGTTCCGTCCTGAACTTCAATTTCATAAACAAGACTAGCTCCAGCTGGAACGAATGTACTGAAAGGATAAGAGAGAATTGTGTCATTACAGTTGGGAATCTGAATTGACATAGAATCCAGAAGAGTCAGGTTTGCTACATCCATTGTGCCGGATAGGGTATAGAGATTGATTTTTGCTGGCTGATATCCGACTGGTGAGGTGGCTTGATAAATCGCAAAATCTACAGTGTCGGTTTGAAGACCTGAGGGGTAGCCCAATGCAGGAAGATCAAATACAACTGCAAGTCTGTTATGCAAAACAACAATGCCATTTGAACAGGCTATTCCCTGAATGATGTTTTGCGTGTTGGAATGATACAGATCTATTGGCACAACAGTATTTACGCAATTGTCAATTCCAACCGGCGGAGTGTAATTTACAATCGCACCGCATGTGCCGGGATCTGTGGACTGAACAACGTCGGCCGGGCAATGGAGTACAGGAGCTCCAACGTCGGATACAACAATGGTATCTACATAATTCGATACAACATTGCTGTCTGAATCAATCAGCTGCCAGGTGACCAAGGTTGTGTCGACCGGATAAAAAGCACTGGCATCATCGGTCCCAGTGTAATCATTGGTGATGGTTGCTCCGCAGTCATCACCATAATAAGGGGTATAAACATAAACAAAAGCGCCACACTCATCCGGATCACTCGCCTGGACATAGGTGGTTGGCGTTGAGTAGAAAACAGGAGGTGCCGATACGCCACTTGTGACTGTTAATCCGAAGGGTCCGTTTGAGGAACTGTATCCGGTAACATAAACAAAATATTCAATACCGGGTTGCGAACAGATATTCACACTGGACTGTAATCCGCAATTGTCGTCGTTACCACCTATGCAAATCAGAGAATCACAATCACCTGTAAACACACCTATTTTTGAATCAAAACTTGTTCCTGTGCAGGTGTTGACATTTGAAAACGGACCAGTAGATGTAAATTTGAACCAGACTCCAGGAGCGGTGCTAAGGACAGTATTGCAATCAGGAACACTTTGCGCCAATGCTCCCGTAGTAGTACCATAAACGGTGGTTCCCGGCAGCACGTTTACAGCTCTGATGCAGGAGTCGTTTTTAGTCATATTCAGTCCCATGTGATATTGATTCGCATCGGCACCTGAAAATGTATTGGGCGCACCAGGGCTTGAAAAAGCCCTTGAGTAACCGGCTCCATCTGTTTTTGACCAGCTGTACCCTGAAACAGAGCCGTCAATGGATGACTGAGAAACTTCCACAACCAGACTCTGGGTATTGTTATAATAGAAAGGCACATCCAGTGGTATGGTCATCCAATCTCCTGCTACGCCTGTAAGGGTAACCGAGTCTTTGAAATATACGGTTGAAAGTGAACCGGTGTAAAAATCTGCTGCTGGCAAATCTGTAAGAGGGGTCAGTCCCATTTTGATTGTGAAATCATTATACTGCCAGGGTCCGAGCGGGTATCCTGATGCGATTTTTATTGCAATGCTGGTTATGTATCCAGGGACCACTGGTGTAGGATTATTGAATTCGCCTACCCTGTAGAGCAGCTGTACTCGCTGTCCCAATACCTGATTCAATGGATAAGAATTTGCACCATCAACAATGTTATAATTATAGTATTGGGGAGTTTGTGCCTGTGCTGTTTCTGAGATGAAGACCAGTAACACAAGTAAAGCGCTATAAAACACTTTTGCAAATGAAGAGTAGATTTTCTTTTTCATTTTTCGTAGTGTTATTGATTAATTATTGGAGCATTGCCATCCGATGTTCCCTGAACAGGTTTTGCAGCAGAATTTGATTGTACAACCGGAATTTCTTTCACGGCTGGTTGTTCCACTGTGCTTTGATTCAGCAATTCCTGATACGCTTCCGGATTGTCGTTTATCCATTCGGCTTTTGCTTGTTCAGAATTGCTAATTCCCTTGTAATTGAGATAGGGAATTGTGAACTCAGGTGTTTGACTTTTTTCAACCTTTACTTCGGTGCTCTTCACAACGATAACTTTTTCAGATACCTGCTCAGACGGTTGTTGTGTTTTTACCTGCAGTGGTTCCCCTTGTTTAAAAGTATTCTGTGCATTGACATTTATTGTTGATATGCTCAGTAAGAACAAGACCAACAAACTGCCTGGCACAATCCCAAATCTCAGGCGGAAAATAGCTCCGCCTCTTAATTTTTTTGTTCCCATGTGGTTTGTTTTTAAGTTAATAGTTTTATGGCTGCAAAAATAATGAATTAATGAGCATATTCGACCAATGGATAAAAATAAATAAGGAAACGTATAAAAAATACTCGAAACAGTATAATTATTAGTACAGAGTTGTTTTGATATATTGATTATATTGCTGATTCTTTTGTTATTACACTCAAAATTAGCACAAATATTCTACAAGATTAGCCCTTAAAACTCACCGATAATTTAAGAAACAACTATTTTTTTATTGTACCAGAATTTTATTTCTGTAAATATTTTTTCCAGCAATTTCCACAAGATACAATCCGGGACATAAGTCCGAAACGTCAATATGAGTCTCATCTCCGGAGATGTTGCGTTGATCAAAAACAACTTTTCCGTCCATGGAAAACAGTTTTATGTCGCATTTTGAATTTTCCAACAAGTCAATGTAGATAACATCTGTAGCCGGATTCGGATATATTCGGATATTGCTTTCCTGTTCCGAAACACTTAAATAGGCTGGCAAAACATTCAACGCAACAATGGCATCAATGGCTACCGGGGTGGTCTGATTGTCTTTCAGTGTTGCTTTGATCAGATAATTTCCTTCGGATGGAAACAATGCTGTATTGATGTAGCCGAGCCATTCGTGACGTTTCTCCATGACTTGTTCAGGTCCAGCTGCAATCCATGTAATTCCCATGTCGGTGCTGTAAAACAATTGGTACGAACCGAAATCCATCAATAGCGACGAAGGATCTTTGTCAATCCATGCTGAACCATTCACTGAATAATTTTGCCCGTAATAAGTTTCGTAGGGGCCATCAATATTCACAAACCAGGCACAGCCCTGATCGCGGTATGCCGGATCCTGTGGAATTGTGCTTTGTGCAACAATGAGCACACTTTCTCCAAGCGCTTCCAGCGCGCCATACAGCACATTGCTGTTAATGTACAGCATGATCCCGTTTTGTTGCGATCGCACCGCAGAACTGCAAGTGGTGTAACCTCCCAAACAGATACTGTGATCACCCGCGAAGAAATATCCGCCGCTTCCGTCTATCATCGTTGTGTTGGTCATCAGCTGCGAATAGCCGAAGGTGCCTATTTCGCCAACTATACACGATTGAACATTGACTTTTACAGTGTCGAATGTATAAATGCTCCATGTGCGAACCGAGCAGGCCTGTAGCGTTAGACTGCGATCGCTGATATTCATGAGCTGGTTTGCATAGGTGGTCTGATTCACCAATCCAGACACATTCAAAGAATCACTGCCGGTAAACCAGAGCCCGATGGTGCGGAGAGTACTGTTGCTGATCGCAACATTTGTGTTTGGTTCCGGCATCAGGCCCCACATTACATCGGTGCATGAGTCAATTTCAATGTTATAATCAATGCCGCTTACACCCGGGGTGGTGTTGTTGAAATCGTAGCTTAGCAATGTATCGCCATCAGGAAACGAATGTGTTATAATGCTTCCGGCCGGGAACTGGTGCCACAAAAGAACGGTTTCTGCATTTTTAATAACAACATTTGAAGAACCAGTAATGACAAATTCTCCCGCCTGATTAATGCCGTTAATGTTTATAGATCCTGTTCCACTCAGGCCACAGGTGCGGAATCCGGTAGTAGTGACATTGTTCATAATCACGCTTCCGTTATCGGCAATTGACATATTATGCGATAGTCCGTTGAAATTGAGTGTGCTGTTTTCAATGTTCATAATTCCGCTGCCAGCCGCAATCATAGAGCGCTGATAGAAATATTGCTGCGGCATATTGACTGTTGAATTCAGAATATCAATGCGTGCATCGTTGCCAAAAACAATCATGTCCCCTGCCAAAAGTACGGTAGCATTCTGTATTAAAATTTTTCCCGTATCAACCGCAATGAGTGTTCCGTTAAAGCTCCAGTTGCCGGTAATTAAGGTATCATCGGTGATATACAATGTATCTCCCATGATGATGTTTTTATCTGGAAATTGAAAAGCATTTTTTCTCAGTTCCTGATTTTTATTCATCCATTCTGCGGGCGAAGATTCAGGAGTTTGCTGTTGTGCAAAAGAAAACAAAGGAAGAAAAAATAACCAGAAAAAGTGTCTCATGGGGTCAGATTTTGTAGTGGTATTACACGCGCCGAAGCATTCACCCTTATAGGGTTTCAATTCATTTTCGTATAATCGGATAACGAAGATAGTGAAAAGGAATTTTTTCGGCGAAAAGATTTTGTAAGTTTGTAATTATGAAATACTGCTACGAATATCCGCGCCCTGCTGTGACTGTCGATGCAGCAATTTTGGTGAAACAATGCAATGACTGGTTTATTCTTTTGATTGAGCGGAAACACGATCCCTTCAAAGACTGTTATGCTTTGCCTGGCGGATTTGTTGACGAAGATGAAACGCTCGAAGTGGCCATTGCGCGCGAGCTTCAGGAGGAAACAAATGTACAGTTGGAAAATTTGCAGCAGTTTCGTGCTTACAGTCGCCCCAACCGCGATCCGCGCGGTCGCACGATTTCAGTGATTTTTACTTCAATTCAAGATGTATTTCCTGCTGCTGTTGCCGGCGACGATGCCGCATCAGTGAAATGGTTTCCGCTCAATCAGCTGCCGCAACTGGCATTTGATCATGGGGAGATTGTAGCGGATATTAAAAGAACACTCCTTGATTGAATAAAAGTGCACCTATTTTATAACTCATAATTTCCAATCCAACAGCCAGACTAAAGATTAGGAAACTTTCAGAAGAAGCTATTAAGTCAACCTCTCTGCGTCGCGAAGCGACCTGAGTGCGTTGAACTTCCTTCCATAGCTCCAAGCTCTGTGCATTGCGTCGCAATTCTTTACGTCGCCTTTCAACTTTTTACTTTAGAAACTTTTTGAACTTATTCCAAGAGCTTTTCGCGCACAAAAAAATGCACGCGCCAAGGGGGTGACGCGTGCCGGAGGGGTAATTATAAACATGAATAAAACATAACTATTGCATTTGCAGGTGCTGCATTGAGCATTTTAAAGAATTGGGGCGGAGGTCCTTGACTTTTGTTTCATGTTGAAACCAAGCACCAGCTCGTGCGTTCCATTGTTGATACTGGTGAGTTTGCTCAGCGTGTAATCAAAGGCGTAACCGATTGACAAATTGTTGAAATTCATTCCGATCATTAAAACAGCCGCATCCTGTGTCCGGTACGAAAGGCCACACCAGTAGTCCTTGTTGAAAATGGCTCTGGCATTGATGTCTAACTGCACAGGCATAGGCCCGTTTTTCTTAATCAGTGCCGATGGTTCCAGATCTGTATTCTCACTTATTTTGAAACGATATCCTCCAAGCAAATAAAAATGTGGAATCTGTTTTCGGAGGTCATTGTTCAAATTCAGAGGATACTGGATGAGTTGTGTTGCCGAAAATCCAGCAAACAACCGCTCATTGTGCACATACATTCCAAAATCGGCATCAGGAATAATGACAGATTCGGTTTCTCCGTTAATCACAACATCATTCGGGTTGATGATATTCAGATTGCTTTCGTCAACGGTAAGCTGGTAGCAGGAAAGCGCGAGTCCGAAAGCAAATTTTGTTTTCGAACCGGGATTCACTGTGAAGGCAAACGCCCCGCGTATTCCCGATTTACTAAGTGGTCCGTACTGGTCATGAATTATTACACCGCCAACACCCATTCTGCTTGCCTGCCCTATGCTGCTGTGCATGCTCAGAACCTGAGTCATGGGTCCGTCTTTAATTCCTGTCCATTGACGCCTGATCCCAAATCTGAACGGAATATAATCGTTGCTGCCAGCTACAGCTGGATTCAACACAAATGAGTTGAAGGTGTACTGGCTGTGCATTGGCTCCTGCTGCGCTGTTGATGCAACGGACAGAAGAAGAATAATTGAAACAAATATTATTTTTTTCATGGCATTAGTCTTTAATAATAGTTACAATTCCGTTGTATGTTTGCTGACCGTTCATCAGATCGAGCATATAGATGAAGGAGTTTGTTGTGAGTTCGGTATCGTTGACTTTGCCGTCCCATTGCGCATCAGAATCATTGTATGCAACGCCTGTTCCCTCAAATTCAAACACCAGTTGACCCCAGCGGTTGAATATCTGAATCCGGATGTTTTCAAAGTTTTCAATTCCTTCGATCTGCCATGTGTCATTGACTCCATCTGCATTTGGTGAAAATGCATCCGGAATATTCAGACAAACATCGTTAATGAAACTGACTGAATATGTCTTCGTTTCTTCACACCCATGTGTGTCGGTTACAGTCACTGCATATTCACCTGATGCAAGATTATCTGCCGTCGCTGCAAATATGCCACTGCTCCAGCTATAGGTGTAAGGTGCCGTACCGCCGTTTACTATAAGCCCGATGCTGCCATCGGTCGATTCAGGGCAATAGGCATCGGCTATTGTTTCAGAAACTAATATTGAATCAGGTTGTGTAAGAAGTACAGTAGTAACTGTATCACATCCATGTGCGTCGGTTAGTGTGACTGAATAAACGCCTGCGTTGAGACTGCTGATGGATGCTGTGGTTTCGCTGCTGCTCCATAAATATGAATAGGGCTGAGTGCCTCCGCTTGCCGCAACACTGGCGAATCCTGTAAAATCATTAAAACATGTGAGGTCTGTGAAAGATGTAATAAAAGAAATTTTCTGTGGTTCAACGATCGTAATAGATGCGATATCGGTGCAACCAGAAATGTCTGTGACCGTTACAACGTATGTGCCTGCGCCCAGCCCTGCCAGATCTGGAGCTGTTTCCAGCGGGTCGTGACTCCAATCGTAGCTGATTGCACCAGTTCCACCGGTTATCGAAAGATCAATACTGCCGCTGCCATCGCCGAAGCAATCAGGATTAACGGCAACATATGATAGTGAAGGACCTGCAACAAAAGAAGTATTGCCAACTGTAATGGAGCATCCATTGTCATCGGCAATCGCGAGTGAATATGAATCACCGCTACCGAGGCCAGATACAGATACGCTGCCTCCGCTGACAATAAGCGTTGTATCGGAAAGAGTACCTGCACCGGAAAGACTGATCTGATATTCGGTTCCGGCAATCAGTTCCGGCGAGCCGCCGCTGATGGTAATTGTGGAGGTCCCATTACTGCAGTCTTCATCGTAGGCAGCTGTCAATTGATTGAGATAGGTAAATTTCATAGGCGTCCCCAAATCGAAACAATCATCGCTGTCAGTATCCCATCCACGGGAATCATCCAAGCCGCCATTAGCGATATTCAGCTGGTCATCGAGGGTGAAAGGAACAATCCAGAAATACGGATTTGAGGTGCCAATAGCTGTAAACACAGGTGATGCTGGCCCGGATGAATTCAAATCACTGATGTCTTCGTGGTAATCAATCAGGCCTGAAAACCCTGCATCGAGCGCCGGATCAATACTTACAGGAGCAGCGGTGTAAAATCCATATCCCAGACCGGTTGGATCAATGCCTGCTGCGGGGGGCAAAGTGAAATTGTTGTCGGAAACAATATCCAGATCATCACCGAAACATAGAACGTATTCATTGGAAGCATTGGTAACATCGACGCTGTTGATAAAGACTTTTACTGTGCCGGCATTGGCGCCGCAGGCTGCTGTCGTTGCGCTGCAGGTAATGTTGTCCGAAGTGTAGCAGGAGCCGCCGGTGGGTGTTACCGTCATGTTTACATTGTCGCCAGGGCTGAGCGTGTTTACTGTATAACTTGTTCCGGTTGTCGCATCATTGTTGGCCGATCCGCCGTTAATGGTGTAAGAAATATTGTATCCCGTGGCACCCGCTGCGACCGTCCATGTAAACTGAACGCTGTTGGTCGTGGATGTACCGCAACTCAGATTAATGGGTGCTGAGGAAGTAACATTAATGGTAACCGTATCGGTAACAGCACCGCAGAAACTACTGGTTGAAGTCCATACAAAAACATTGTTTCCTGTGCTGAGTCCGCTAACGTAAGTATCAGGGGCTGTATTGTCAAGGAAATTTCCTGATCCGGAAAAAACAGTCCATAGGCCAGCGGTCATGGGTGAGTTGGCGGCGAGTGTTGTGAATGTATCGCAAACCGCCTGGTTTGGTCCGGCATCCACGATATTGACGCCTGTGTTAACCGCAATGGTGTAGTCGCAGTTATCACCGGCGTAACCGTCAATCATCATGTAATACACTTCGCCGGGAGTAAGCGAAGAAGCAGTGAGTGAGAAAGTTCCCGTTTGACCTGCATCGGTAAGCGCACAGGGCGATTTAAGCGCAAATAAGTGTGTTGTTGGGTTGTACGAAAATACTCCAGCTTGAATTCCAGACATGCAGGAACCGCCCGAAACAGTGAAATCGAAAATGGCGGAAGTGGCCATGGCTTCAAATTTTAGCCAGGAGTTATTTTCAATGGTTGCGCCGAAAATGCCGTCGTCAGGGGTTGGACAAACGCCACCGCCGATAAGGTTGAATGGGGTGTCTTCGCCATAATACGCGGCCGTTGTTCCACAATAATTGGCAATATTACAGACGGGGGTAGCTTGTCCGAAAATATCGGCTGCCGGTGGATTGCTGGCGCAGGTGGGCGGGGCTCCGCATGAAATCACTGCCGACCAGCCTGCATCGGTACCTGCAGAATTTGATTTCCAGACAACAGTTACACAGGTGCTGACCGTGTTTATTTTTAACTGCGAACTGTACCCGGTCTGGGTGTTGTCGTCGAGGTAGGTGAGTATTGCAATGGGAGTTCCTGTGGCTGCTGTTCCGTCATAAAAGAAGAGCGTGTCGTCAGGGACATCTATGTCGAATGAACCGGATGTTGAAAAATCAAACATCAGCGGTTGCCCCGATGAAGAACAAAATGTGACGGTGTAGTTTTCGTTGTTGCCGTAACTACCGGCTCCGCCTCCATCGGTAAAAGTGCCGGAACAGGTGTTTACGGTTTGTCCGTTGTATGTGGCCATGTTATAAGTCTGACCTGACAAACCGCCTGCAAAAACACAAATGAAAATGGCCGGAAGAAATCCCCTTAAAAAGTAAAATCGATTCATTGGAAAAATAATTTGACGCTAAGATATAACGCTCAAAGCGCGAATTTTTTTCACGGGGACAAGGGGCATGTTTTTGTGGTCATCTGCACGCTTAGTGGGCAAACGGTAAAGGATAAACAAGCACTGAATGAACGATTTAACTGCGTTTTCTGATTTGATCGATCATCGACCGGGGGAAGGTACGTGAAACCGGAATTTCGAAATCAAGTCCGTTTAAATGGAGCCGGAATCCCTGCGCATTGCCCGATACATGGTGAATATTCGATATGTTGATTATGTATGATTTATGACAGCGCACCATCTCATCATTGCCAGCCAGTTGTTCCTCGGCCATTTTCATTGTGGACCGGAACAGTTCCTTTTTAACCATGGAATTCACGAAATAATACAGCGCTACATAATTGTCAGCAGCCTCAATGCAAAGAATATCCTTCAGTGGTATGCTGACTGCCGCATCCTTCCCTTCAAAACGAAATGCAATGATTTTTTCGCTGGCTGCCGGATGGATTTCCTGGATCTGCTTTGTATAATCGGCTGCCCGGGTCAGATGTTTTTTCATCAGGATCCGTTCTGCAACAAAAATTCCAATAAAAAGAAACGGAACAGAATAAATGATGACATCGCGGAAACTATGCAAAAACACTTGCCAGCTGAGCGGAAGATAAAACAGGGATATAATGAACGCGATCACCAACAGCCCGCCAAAGGCCGCCAGGCTTATCTGAACAATGCTTCTGGTGTCGGAAGCCACCCGTCGCAGGTTGAACACAGAAAGAACAATGATCATAATGATGGTAATGAGCAGGAAAATCCGGCTTCTACGTTCAGCATCCGCCATTCTTGATTCTATGTCATTCAGGTTTTTCAAATACTGGATTTCCTCCTGCTTTTTTTCAACCTGAAAACGGGTTTCGAGTTCGGCAACTTTCCCCTTTATCTCAATACCCGCGATGGTATCTTTCATATTCACATGAAGAAGCAGGAACCGATAAGCTTCATCATTTTGCCCCATGGCATGATAAGCAGCTGACATGTCTTTGTACATCATCATCTGCTCATTTTTCATTCTGGCACTGGTTGCATAATAAATACCGGAGTCAAGCGACAGAACAGCGTTTTTGAAATCCTTCCGGGCCAGGTGGAGTTTGCCAAATTCATGAAAAACGAGCGATAACCCTGAGTGGTCATTCATTTCACGTGCAACCCGCAGCGCTCGTTCCAGATTGTGAAGGGCACTGTCGAATCTTCCAAGCCGGGTTTCCACTCCGGCAATGCCATAGAGGGCAAACAGAATCCCTTCGTTGTTTTTAATCTGTTCTTCAATAAGCAGAGAGTTGTAATAAAATGTCAGCGCCCGGTCAAGACTGTCAACCGATTCATGCAGCGCGCCAATGTTATAAAGACGTATTGAAATCTGGGGATTGTTGTCGAGTTCTTCTTCAAGATTGAGCGACAGGTTGTAATAATGAAGCGCTTTTTCGAAATTATTCTGCGCCTGATAAATATTGCCGATGTTGTTCAGACAACTTGAAATCTTCACGTTGTTTTTTTCTGCTTCAGCAATACGGAGTGCCTGAAAATAGGCGTCAGCAGATTTATCAAAAGCGCCGATTTTTTTATAAACCATTCCGCTGAGCAGCAGCGCGTTCATTTGTCCTTCAGCATATCCGTTTTTCAGGCTTGATTCAAGGGCCATCTGTGAAAGATCCAAAGATTTGGCGGGATCGGAATTCAGAATATGAAAAGCACTGTCATTCAGAATATCAATCCGGGATATTATTTCATTTTCAGGCTTGGCATCCGGCTTTTCCTGTGCCGGTGCGACCTGAACTGTAAACAGCAGGAGTGCTGTCAGAATCGTTATGAAAGATTTGGGCTGAAGCATTTGTATGTAAATCAGGCTGGCAGCAATTCTTTCACCAATCGCGACACTAAACTATTATCAGCTTTTCCAGCCAATTGTTTTGTAGCCATTCCCATAACCTTACCCATGTCCCTGATGCTGCTGGCGCCGGTTTGAACAATAACTTCCTGAATGATTTTTTTCACTTCTTCTTCGCTCATTTGCGCCGGAAGATAGGTTTCAATCACATTGGCCTGATTGACTTCAACCTCATACAGATCCATACGATTCTGAGTTTTGTAAATCTCAGCCGATTCCCTGCGTTGTTTCACAAGCTTCTGCAGAATTTTCAGTTCGTCATCTTCTGTGATTTCTTTTCCGCCTTCGGCTGTATTGGCCACAAGTAATGCAGCTTTGACACCACGTAATGCTTCAAGTTTTTCCATTTCGCGCGCCTTCATGGCGGCCATAATGTCGGTGCTTATTTTTTCGAGTAAACTCATGATTGTTTTGTTTTTTACAAAAATACGAAAATCCGGATTCATGTGATGCTCCTATTCTGATAACGCCCCGGCCGACGTATTAAATTCCAAATAATGCAATGGGAATCGCAGTTTATTCGCGCATTATATCACTTTCGCAATGTGCTCCCTTCGTCAGGCTCAGGGCAGCGCATGAGCTCTCACCGCCGGTGCTCGGTTCACAAAGTCTCACAAAGTTCAGCACCAAGTCGCACAAAGTAATATATGAGCAAAAGCCGTTTGAAAAACACAAAGTAGTTGTGCTCATCAATTGCAGCAAATTGAACTATGCAAGCTCGCTTGCAGATTAATTTTGCTGCAATTGATTACGGCTTTTGCCTCGTTAAATCTACTCTGTGTTACTCCGTGTGTACTCTGTTAAACTCTTTGTCACAAGAAAATGTTTTCACTCACTCTGGTGTCATTGCAATTTCACCATGTTTGCGCAATTTATTTCTGTAATAAAACAAAATGAAAGCGGTAGTGATCGTGGCTATAAGATCTGAGGCTGGCAAAGCTATCCACACGCCGTCGAGATCAAAAAATCCGGGAAGTATTAAAAGCAACGGAATTAAAAATATCACCTGACGCGAAAGACTGAGAAAAATGGCAATTTTTGCTTTTCCGATGTACTGAAAAAAACTTGAAACCACCACCTGAAAACCAACAACAAAGAAAACAATCATGGTTATTCGCATGCCGTGAACAGTAGTGGCAATCATGGTTTCATCGGTGGTAAATGCCCGGGCTATCTGTTCGGGGAAAATCATGCTTGCCAGAAATCCAAAGATGCTGATTCCCGTTGCCCACAGAATGGTCAGTTTCAAAACATCTGTAACGCGGTTATACTGTTTGGCGCCGTAGTTAAACCCAACAATCGGTTGCATTCCCTGAGTGAGGCCAAGGACTATCATCACTGCCAGCATGCCGATGCTGCCTATAATTCCGTAAGCGCCAATGGCATAATCCCCACCGAATCCGGTCAGCTGCAGATTGGTAATGAGTGAAACCGCACTTGCTGCAACATGTATCATAAATGGCGATAAGCCAATGGCAAAAATATCCGATACAATTCTTTTCTTTAATCTGAAACCCGACGGTCTGAAGTGTATAAATGGCTTGCGGCTGATGAAATGCGCCAGCACCCATACCAAACCGATAAACTGTGATACCATTGTTGCAATCGCAGCTCCGCGGATGCCCCAATTGAAAACAAAAATAAACAATGGCGCCAGAATAATATTCACGGCAATGGTAAGTAAAATTGAGACCATGGCTTTTTTCGGATATCCCGATGAACGCATAATATTATTCAGTCCGAAAAACATATGCGATATAACTACAGCGGATAAAATAATCTGCATGAAGTCGCGCGCAAAAGGCAATGTATTATCGCTGGCGCCGAACAAACGCAGAATATCCTCCAGAAATATCATCGACAAAACAGAAAAGGATAGGCCGATAATGATATTCAGCACCAACGCATTTCCCAGAATGCGGATGGCATCGGCTCTGCGTTTTTGTCCCATGCGGATGGAAACAAGGGCCGAAGCGCCGGCACCTACCAGCGTTCCAAAAGCGATTGCCAGATTCATTACCGGAAAAGTAAGCGCCAGACCCGAAATAGCCATTGCTCCAACACCCTGCCCAATAAAAATACGGTCGATGATATTATACAACGAACTGGCGGTTGTTGCAATAATGGCCGGCAGCGCATAGTTGAGCAACAACTTGCCGATTTTTCCTTTTCCAAGTTCTTCGAGTTTCGGATCCATCCGGGCTGGATAATTTTTTGTAGCGGGCAAAGATAAGGATAAGTGGTCAGTTGTGAGTGGTCAGTTGTGAGTTTTGTAAGGCGCAACTCTAAATGCATGGGGCCTGGAGCGCGGTGAAATGTGCAATGTTTTGCGGTATTGAATTTTTTTCGGGGGAAGTTTGTATTCTTGCTTTAATGTCATTTTGTTATTAAAGAATCCTTATATGATTGTATAAATTAAAATTGCATCATAAAAAATTGAATAATAAATACAAAAAATTAAAAATATTTGACAAAATAAATTTTATTTCATATTCTTGCAGCTTCAATTATATTACAATTATGAAATTCAATTTGCCAAAGAGTGTGGAAAATGCCCACCTGCCCGATGTGCCCTCCGAAACCGAAGTGACCGAAAATGGTTTATCTTTGGGTGAAAGCTACGGCACCCTGCTCCGCAAAATTGAAGAACTTACCCTCTATATGCTTGAATTGAAGAAGGAAAATGAGGAGTTGAGGCAGATGATTGAAAATACTTCAAATTGATAACAACCATTGACAGTTAACCGTTAACCAATAACCATTAACTGTTCACCAAATCCCAACCCCAATGAAAATAAAAGCAATAAGAAAGACTTTAGTGTTTTCTGCTCGCAGAGCTTTATCTGCATTCTTGCTCTTATTTATTGGAGTTATTGTTGTGACTTCCTGTCAGATTGAGAAGCGGCAATATATGAAAGGTTTTTTCTTAGGTCAGCGGGCGACAGGTAAGGTTGTTCAATGCGATAGCAGTCAGTTTGCCGATACTTTTATTGACAATGTAGATACAATGAAGGATGCCGATGTTTGCGCAACTCAACCGGAACTCGTTTCAGCACCGGATCAAACAAATGATTCTGTTCAGAAAGAACACTTTTCAATGGAAAAGGCGCTTACACAGAGCATATCAAATGTTGACTCAGGATTTCCGTCTGTATTCAAACGTTTCTTGATCAGAAAAACTTCATTACTGACAGCTATTCCGGCCACTTGTGATACAAAAAAACTGCATCCATTGGCTATTCTTGGATTAGGGTTTCTTGGGCTGTCAATTGTTTTATTCTTACTTTACAGTAATTTTTTATGGACAATTTCTAACATACTTGGGTTTTTAAGCATATTGTTTTACATATTAAGCATAGTTTCGCTTTTTATCGCTCGCAGAAAAACCTTGCAAAACAAGGATAACTGGTCTGGGATTGTTATGATAAAGACAGTCTTGACTATTGAGTTGGTTTTGCTTTGTGTTTTTCTAATTGCATTTGTGGCTGTTTGGTTTCTTGTGATTACAATATAGGATAATTAAATTCGAAATCATGAAAACGATCTTCATTTGTCTTTTAAATATTATCATTTCATATCAGCTGTTTTGCCAAGTGTCATTTAATGACTCGCAGACGAAATATTGGTATTATCGTGACAGATTAAATTACTTTGTCATGCCAGGAATTGAACCTGGGCAATCTGTAATCATGACCTGCCGGAATTCGTATAAGGACTATGCTAATAATTATCCGATTTTCAAGGGCATTGAGACTGCAAATACGCATAAATTGCAGGGTTATTATATTGGTATGCTCGCTACGGAGTATAAATTACTGAAAGACAACGGTCAAAATGCTGATGCTACCGCTACCCTACAGGAACTGAATCTGGCACTGGATGCATTAATACGGATGGATAAATGCGAGGATGATATTCCAGTTGCTTTAGTGATTAATCCGCTTAAATTGAACAAACCCAACGTTGAACGCGCGTAAAAATTCACAACTAATGAAAACAAAATCAATCAGAAATATTTTTGTGCTTGCGCTTATTCTCACTACTGCTTTTGGTTGCAGTAAATTTGAGGATGGACCGAAAGTAAGTTTCAGGTCGGTGATGAAAAGAATTTATGGGACATACCGGATTGAATATATCTCAAAAAATGGAGAGGATCTGACAAATTACTGGAAGTCGTATTACGATCTTAGTTTCAAAATTTATTCTCCGTATTATGAACGACCTGACGATTCTCCATCCTTGGAAGTATCTGGTTTTATCGAATGCAATGATTCGTTAATAAGCTATGCTACAGGATATCAGACATTTATTCAAATCGATAAGGATGTATATATTCCAATGAAAAATCACATGATTGATACTTCATGGTATCCCGGGCGACACTTTTATCCGTTATTGATGACGCCAGAAGAAGGAAGCGTTAATTTTAAAATAACAAGACTCACGGACAATGAAATGTGGCTTTTTCTAGATGATGACCGCGATGTATATGAAATTAAGTTTAAAGAATAGAATATGAAAAATATTGCTATTTTTTTTATGGTTGTTGGAAGCACACTAAGTGTGTATTCGCAGGTGTTTAATGATAATGCTGTTAAGTACTGGTTTTACAGAGACAGGTTGAAATACTTTGTTTATCCGGGAACTGATGAAGGGAATTCTGTTCTGATGACATCGAGAAATTCTAATGGGCAAGATGATGATATTGCTCAATATAATGGAGCGGAATGGGGGCAGACGCGAAAAATCAATGGGTATTATATTGGGCTTCTGGCAACGGAATATAAATTATTGAAAGATAATGGTCAAATTGCTGATGCAAATGTAACGCTTTATGAACTGAATCTGGCTCTTGATGCACTTATAAGGATGGATAATTGTGAAGACATTGAACCGTGGAATTATCCTTTTGAATTGTATAATGGTTTTTTCATCCGGAATGATGTTCCTCCAATACTAAGCAGTTCGATGACTGACTATTTTAATCAGGGTTTGATATCTGGGGATTATTCGGACTACGTTGATGAATATGTGAACAGAAGAAGAGGCTATCCGTTTGCAATTGAATCAAATGTAATTCTATGCTCTAGAAAATATGAGTCTGAAAATAATTATTTTTACCTTAACCATGATAGTCAGACAGATGGATTTGAAAACTTAGTTTCAGAATATGCAAACAAAGAGGAGTCATATTGGAATTATTGGAAATCGGACAAATTCATCAGCAATGATGAAATAGTTGGCACATTCATGGGGCTTGCTTTGGTAGCAAAATGCGTGGACAATCCCAACATTAAGTATAAGGCAATAGAAATTGCTCAAAAGATTCTAACATTTGCCACAGGAGAAGTCTACCCATTTCAGATGAGTTACCCTGATATGGATTATATCCTATGGCCAAATGGAGGTAATTCTTTAGGGATTTACTATGCCCTTGGAAAAAGTGTAGATAAAATGTTTGGTCTTCCAACAGCAACAAATGCTCTTGGTTTTACTGCATATTCTTCAGCTTTGGCAGCCAATGTTGGATCAAATATCGGAAACAATTTTGACCGCGACATGTATATTAAATTGGTATCAATTTCGGGCGCAACCGGAATGAATTTTAACGCCAGTGCTAGTGCTATCATTACTATTTTAAGTCGCAATAATCAGTGGAATGTGATGTATCTGCTTCTGTATGGTTATCTTTTTGACAAAGACATGACCAAAGAGAAATATGGGTATCCGTTTTCGAAATTATTAGAACACTTGTCAACAGCTCCTTGCGGGGGGCCTCATAAGTATAAATGGCCAGATGAGGTTCATTATCTTTCAAATGGATGGGCAGTTGAGTATAAATATGACGCAGATCTGAATTCACAGAATCTAGGCAGTGATAGAACTGGAGTTTTTCCCGGTGTTGACTACATGCTCCTCTACAATCTCGCCTGTCTGGCTTTCCCACATGGATTTGATTATGAAGGGCAGCATTATAGTTTTCCTTCCTACGTTAATCAAAACAACAGAAATATTTCTGCGTATTATCCGATGTATTATCCTTTTGGTGGTGGAATAGAATACGGATCTACGGCCAATCCGGAAGAGATAAAAGCAATAAGCACCATTGAGACGGATATGGTTGTTTCAAATGAAGCATTGTTTCCTTTAAATGGGCATTATATTCCCGGATACAATGGCGATGTCTCCCTCAAGGCAGGAGAAAGCATAAAACTCACAGACGGCTTCCGCGTAGATGCGGGCGCGCATTTTCTGGCGCGGATAGAGAGCTACAGCTGCGGCTGGGTTTCATATAAAAACATGGCGGCGCCTCCCTGGAGTGAGAATTACAGAGGTTGTTACTACGACACATTGATCAGTGTACCCATGGAAAAGCGCGCACCCATTGTGTATTCCGAAGATAGCTATGAGGAAGAGGATTTTGATATGCCGCTGTGGGAAGATTTTTACATGTACGATACAACGGCTGCGACAGAGCTTGCGGTGGGTGTGTGGCTCAATCCAAACCCATGCGGCAACAGCGCCACTCTCACGGTTGTTTCGGAAAATGAACAGCAGCTCACCATTGAACTGTACGACATGACTGGCGTTAAACGCGAAACCGTTTTCAGCGATATCGCCGACCTCAATCTTGTCCTTGATCTCAATCTCAGCTCTTACGCTTCGGGCACCTACATGCTGCGAATCACCGGCAGCGGAGGAGTGAAGGTTTTGAGGTTTGTGAAGGAATAGCATGAGGTCCCGCCTTTGTCGGGATAAACTCCGGGCATGCGGCACAATGCGCAACGCTCACTCCTTATTCCTAACGACTTTTGACTATTGCCTCACCACTCAGTAAACATTGACCGATCCGCCGCTCACATTCAGATTGACAAACGATGTTGCATTTTCAACAACATTGCCTGTGCGGTACTGCTGCGTTTTTTCATCAATGGTTTCAGTTTTCAGATTCAGCCGTGCCGGCAGAATGGCCCGTGTTTTTTTCTGATCGCAATTGAACTGCGAAACAATACCTGGAGGCAGAGCAATACTCACATCGCTGCTTCCGGCAATCAGGTTGATGCTGTGAAATCCGCTGTCAACGGCCGAAAGCGTGAGGTTGCCATAAAAGGTTTTCATGTTGCAGTCTTTCAGCAGCTGGTTGATGGTGAAATTGCTGAAACTGCCTGAGCCGCTGATTTGTGTTGCGTTACCGATAAACCATTTGTCGCGGCGCGAATCCACCGTTATTGTTCCGGCTTTCTGAATGGTGAATTGCGAACCGCGTGAATCGAACCAGGCCGAAGACACGCTTTCAATCTGCATTTCATTCATGTCCGCCTTTATAGTTGCATCGGTCAGTGCAAGAATCTGTGATTTTCCGCCGTTGAATGTGAGTGTTGTTTTACCGCTCAGAATGCCGGCTGTGAAGTTTCCTCCCGTAAGATCGATATTCAGAATTCCGGAATGATCCTGCATGATAATGTTTCCGTAGGTGTTGTTGATTTTTAAAGAAACGCCAACAGGAACTGCTACAACATAATCAATCCTTACCATTTTTTTACTATTGAAAACAGCGCCGGCAATCATTTTCCAGTCGGTTTTGAAATCATTGCGACTGCCATTGAATTCTGTTGCAGCATAAATGTAATATCCTGAAGACCCCATTCTCAGATTGATTTGAGCAAGCTGGTCTTCTGCTTCAATGATATCTTTATCAGTAACTTCTACTATCACATCAAATACAACCGAATCGTTTTGTGATGGAATAATTGTTACGTTTCCATATTTATTATCGATTGTAATTTGAGAATTTGCAGCAGCAGAATAACTGCCGTGATAAGTTTTATTTGCGACAAAATATTGTGCATAGGCCGCTCCTGAAGCCAGTATCCACAATGCAATAAAAAACAGTTTTGCTTTCATACACTCATTCATTTATCTGTGCATATTCCTCGTTCACCTGTTCAAGCATCATGTCGAGAATGTCAATACTCTGTCTGTAATTCTGAACAAGTTGTTCCATTACCATCCCTACGTTCATGCCATTTCCGAGTTCACGTCGTGTTTGTGCGTTGAGGGTGTCAATCATGGCAAGCTCTTCCTGTACCTGGCTCATAACGTTTTCATCTTCCAGCGAAACTGATTGCAGTTTGGCCTTGCGTTTTGCAATTTCAGAATCATAGTATCGGGTAATTTCGGCGTAAATATTATCGTCCGGCGTATTTACAACGCTATTGTTCGACGCAATGGCCGATGGATTAACCAGGACAGGAACAAATACGGTATCGGTTTGCGGTTTTCTTTGAAGTTCCGGTTTTAATTTATCGAGCGACAGAATTTTTTCAGCATCCAATGTCCGGGGCTTCAATACAAGGGTTGCGACGATCCAGACGATCAAACACGCAGCCGCAATCGATGCCGCGTAAGTGAGCGGTCGCATTCTGACCACACGCGCAGGAGCAGGGACACTGCTTTCGATGCGGTCCCACAGCGCAGGCGAGGGATCTTCGTCATCGAACCGCGGCCGGTTTTGCGAAATGAATTTTTCAAGATTATCTTTCATTGTGTAAGGGGGATTGCGTAAGTATTTCTTTCAGTTTCTGTTTCGCTCTCATATACTGAGTCTTCGAGGTCGATTCCGATATCTTCAAAATTTGTCCAATCTCTTCATGATCATAGCCCTCGAATAAGTAGAGCGTAAGCACCGTGCGGCTTCCCGAAGGCAGCAATTGAACGGCTTCTTTAATGCGTTTCACTTCCCGGGCCATTTCTTCTTCGTTGAAATCCGGCTCCTGATCGGGCTGATCGAAGCGCTCCATGTCGTCGAGAAATTCAAACCCGGCACTTTTCGAATTCAGATAGTCGTAACATTTAAACACCACTATTCTTTTGAGCCAGGCTCCGAAAGTGCTTTCATTCCTGAATTTATTCAGTGTGCTGAATGCATCGGTGAATGCTTCCTGAAGAATGTCTTCTGCTATGTGGGCCAGTCCTGTCATACGTAATGCAACATTGTACATGCTTTTTGAATACAAGCGGTACACTTCGCGAAAAGCATTCCGCTCTCCACGCCGGCACTGTTCAATGAGTTCTCTGTGCTGATCGGTAAATTCCACGCTGTTATTCAAAATTCTGTACTAAAGTAGAACGAGATTCCAAAAGGTTGCAAAAAGCTTGGAAAGTTATAAAAAATTTTCCCGATTTTGGTGATTTATAAATCTTACGAGTCTGTCTAAAAATGATGTTGGAAGCAAAAACAACATTCCACCGTCCGAAAGCGACGTAGGCGCTGAAGGACATGGAACCGTTGTTTTTGTTGTTGTTACGACGGTTCCATGTTCCGGCCTGTTTAGAAAACCCTCGAAGAGTTCCGAACTCTTCGAGGGTTAAGTGTGGCCGGAACGGTGGAATGTCGTAACAGTGAACTGTTTTTGACAGTCTCTTAATCTTTTGCGGTGATATTCAAAGTATTGTGATAGACTGCATTTAACATTTGCACATCTCCGTTTTTTCCCTTAGGTTTGCAAAATAATCCCGGGAAGAATGTTAACATTTTTTAAGCAGGAAAGCGAAGGGCTCATTTTTGTAGTGCAGAGCCGCAGTAAGTTGGGGGACAAAGATGTGGAAAAATTCAGGTGGCTGTTTGGTAGCTGCTCTGAAATAACTACGGAAGGAATTAAAGGTAAATTTATTGGACCACGCCGCGAAATGGTAACTCCATGGAGCACCAATGCCGTTGAAATTACAGTCAACATGGGACTGGCAGGCATTGAGCGCATCGAGATGTTCCGTCCCAAATCCGGCAAGATGGACCCCATGCTGGAAATGGAATACAGTGGTCTGACTCCGGAAATGTTCAATCAGGAGCGTCAGCCGGAACCGATAAAATTTATTGACCACATCGAAGAGTATAATGAACAGCAAGGTCTGGCCTTGAATTTCGAAGAAGTCCGGTTTTTAAAATACATTAGTAAGAAAATTGGCCGGAAGCTCACTGACAGCGAAATTTTTGGGTTCTCTCAAGTGAATTCCGAGCATTGCCGTCACAAAATTTTCAACGGACAGTTTATTATTGACGGCAGAGAAATGGAAATGTCGCTGTTTCAATGGATAAAGTTGACCACCAAGGAGCATCCGAACGATGTGATTTCGGCATACAAAGACAATGTGGCATTTATCGACGGGCCGGAAATTGAACTTTTTTGCCCGCAGCACGATGATGTTCCTTCCGAATTTACAACGCGCAAAGTAGAATCTGTTATTTCGCTTAAAGCAGAAACACATAACTTTCCAACCACCGTAGAACCATTCTTTGGCGCCTCGACCGGAAGCGGTGGTGAAATCCGCGATCGTATGGCAGGGGGAAAAGGCTGTATGCCACTGGTTGGCACCGCAGTCTATATGACTTCGAAGCCTCAACTCGAGGAGACCGTTGCCGATGCTGATGGAAAAATTCCGGAGCGTCGCAAATTTTTATATCAGACACCTGAAGAAATTTTAATAAAGGCATCCAATGGCGCTTCCGATTTCGGAAACAAATTTGGCCAGCCGCTGATTGTTGGTAGTCTTTTTACTTTCGAACATTACGAAGGCAAGACACTTACCGCTTTTGACAAGGTTATTATGATGGCTGGCGGGGTTGGTTACGGAGTAAAATCACAGGCCATCAAAGGAAAACCGGCACCAGGAAATCTCATCGTTTTGATGGGTGGCGATAACTACCGCATTGGCATGGGTGGTGGTGCTGTGTCATCGGTCGAAACCGGAAAATACACGAATTCGATTGAACTAAACGCTGTTCAGCGGGCCAATCCCGAGATGCAGAAACGTGTTTACAACGTTGTGCGTGCTTTGGCTGAATCGAGCGACAATCCAATTGTCTCCATTCATGATCATGGTGCTGGTGGACATCTCAATTGTTTAAGCGAACTTGTCGAAGATACCGGCGGCACAATTTTTCTCGATAAACTTCCAAAAGGTGACCCGACCCTGTCAGATCTTGAAATTATCGGCAACGAGTCGCAGGAACGCATGGGAATGGTTGTGCGTGAAAAATCGCTTCCGCTGATCGAAAAAATCGCTGCACGTGAGCGCGCACCATTGTATGTTGTCGGCGAGGTGAAAGGCAATCACAAACTCACTTTTGAAGGCGAAGACGGTCGCAAGCCTTTCAATCTGAAACTCCAATATTTACTTGGCTGCACACCAAAGACGGTGATCGAAGATCGACATATTGAACAGGAATATAATGAGCCAACTTATGAGTTGCGCGATTTCAATATTTTTCTGAATAATGTATTAAGCACTGAAGCCGTAGCTTGCAAGGATTGGCTGACCAACAAAGTTGATCGCTCCGTAACCGGCAAAGTCGCACTGCAGCAGTGTTGTGGCGAAGTTCAATTGCCACTCAACAATCTTGGAATTGCAGCTTTGGACTACAGTAGCAAATTTGGGATTGCATCTTCTATTGGTCACGCACCAGTGGCTGGGTTGATCGATGCCGGTGCAGGTGCCCGGCTGAGTGTTGCCGAATCTCTTACCAATATTGTCTGGACACCGTTAAAAAATGGGTTGCATGGCGTTTCGCTCAGTGCAAATTGGATGTGGCCTTGTAAAAATCCGGGCGAAGATGCACGGCTTTATGATGCCGTCAGTGCATTGAGCAACTTCTGTATCGCCCTTGGAATCAATGTTCCGACAGGAAAAGATTCTTTGTCAATGACGCAGAAATACCCAGATGGTTCCATGGTAAAATCTCCCGGAACCGTTATTGTGTCGGCAACTGCGCAGAGTACTGATTTCACAAAAACGGTGAAACCGGTGTTGACAACAGAGATTGATTCAACATTAATTTATATCGATTTCACCAAAGGCCCGTTTGCTCTGGGTGGCAGTATCTTTTATCAGACAATGAATGCGGTTGGGCAGAACGCTCCTGATGTGCCCGATCCCGAATATTTTTCAAATACTTTCAATGCAATTCAGACATTGATTTTGAAAAATAAAATTCTTTCAGGCCACGATATCAGCGCCGGAGGAATGATTACTTCATTGCTCGAAATGTGCTTTGCAAACCCGCATGTGGGGCTCGATATCAACATTAGCACCATTAAAGAAACTGATATTTCAGCCATTCTGTTTTCTGAAAAACCGGGTGTATTGATTCAGGTAAAAGACACAAAATTTGTTGTCGATTTTCTTTACAGTAAAAATGTTTCATTCTTCCCGATTGGCCGTGTGATCAGCGAGCGAGTACTAAAAATCATCAAGAATGTTCAGTACGAATATTTCGATATTGACAAATTGCGTGATGTTTGGTTTAGGAAATCATACCTGTTTGATCGTTTACAAACAAAGCCAGGTATGGCTGAGAACCGATTTAAAAACTATCATAAGCAGCCGCTGAAATATGAGTTTCCTCCATTCTTCAATGGCAGTTTGCCTGAAGTGAAGAAAAGAAATGTAAAGGCCGCCATAATTCGTGAGAAAGGCGTGAATGGTGATCGCGAGATGGCTTACAGCCTGTATATGGCTGGCATGAGCGTGCGCGACGTGCATATGACCGATTTGATTGAAGGACGCGAAGATCTGCATGATATAAGCATGCTGGTTTTTGTTGGTGGATTCAGCAATTCCGATGTACTTGGATCTGCCAAAGGCTGGGCTGCTGGATTTTTATATAATCCTAAAGCGAAAAAAGCGCTTGACGATTTTTATGCAAGACCCGATACATTGAGCCTGGGCATTTGCAATGGCTGTCAGCTAATGGTTGAACTCGGTATTTTTAATGAGAAGAAAAAAAATACTATAAAACCTGAAATGCATTGGAATAATTCTCACAAGTTCGAATCCGGATTTGTTGGGGTGCACGTTCTCCCAAATGAGAGTGTGATGCTTAAAGCTTTTTCTGATTCGAATCTGGGCGTCTGGATTGCGCATGGAGAAGGCCGTTTCAGCCTTTCAGGAAACGAGAGCGATTACATCATCCCAATGAAGTATTTGTATGAGGAATATCCTGCCAATCCGAACGGATCCGACTTCAATGCTGCGGCCTTGTGTACATCAAATGGGCGCCACCTGGCCATGATGCCTCATATAGAACGGTCAGTCTTTCCGTGGCAGTGGGCATATTACAAACCAGGCGCAAACACCGATGTGGTTTCGCCCTGGGCGCACGCTTTTGTTGCTGCACACGACTGGATTGAGGCGAATAGCAAATGATGCTTGCAGCTGAAATTCTATATTGCCTTGCTATAGTTGCAGTAATGACGCTGCTGATTTTAAAGTGGAGGCCGTTTTTCTTGCCCGGAATTAAAAAGAGATGGGTGCTGGCTGCCTTCTATTTGAAGGTTATTGCCGGATTGGGTCTTACATTCATTTATACATCGTATTATTCCGGCAGAAATGATGCTGATATTTTTCGCTATTTCGATGACAGTAAAGTGATGTATGATGTGCTCAAGACATCGCCTTCTGATTATTTTACCATGCTGAGTGGCATCAACGACGACAATCAGCGTTTTTTTGATGACTACTACAGTAAAATGGACAACTGGTATCTCAAGTATCAGACTGTAATGTATAATGACACTCACACCATTATCCGAATTAATGCATTCATTCGGCTTTTTTCATTCGGCTTTTTTCAGGTTCACAATATCATTTTTATTATTCTGGGTTTCATTGGGCTGCTGGCGCTTTTCAAGACTTTTATCAAGTACTTCAGCACTAAAGCGCTTGCATTGTATGCAGCAGTTTTTCTTATCCCTTCCGTTGTATTCTGGAGTTCTGGCATACTGAAAGAAAGTATTCTGATTTTCGCCATGGGTATTTTTCTGTATTCATATCAACAACTGCTGTTTATTTCATTCAATGTATTCAGGGTTTTATTGTTGTTGTTTAGTTTGGTGCTGATGTATTTTACAAAGACCTATGTCCTGGCTGTAATGCTTCCGGTGGTGATAGCCAACACATGGATAGTCCTTACAAACAACAGGCATGCGTTTGCAAAACAATTAATTTCGCTTTTGGTATTTATTAATCTCGCGGTACTTGCAGGTAATATCAATGCCGACTTCAATGTATTTCAGCTGATCACCAATAAACTTCATGATTTTGTCAATCTTGCCCTTTATTCAAATGCCGGAAGCATGATTGATCCGATTCCGCTTGAACCGAATTTTCTGAGTTTTTTACAGTATTCCCCAAATGCTGTAATAAACACGCTTTTCAGACCTTTCCCTGCGGATATTAACACAATGATTATGGTCCCCGTGTTAATTGAGAACATTGTCATTGTCGTAACATTATTACTGGCGGTTATTTTCCATGAGAGAAAAGTGCAAAATGCGCGCATCCTGTTTTTCTGTCTTTTCTTTGTTATTGTATTATCAGTAATTACCGGACTCACTACACCTGTTCTTGGTGCTCTTGCGCGATATAGAATTCCTTTATTGCCGTTTCTTTTTATAATGTTGTTTCTGCTAATCGACTTTAATAAAATTGCATTATTGCTTAAAATTAAAAAAGTTGTTGAATGAATAAAATAATTCTCGTTTCCGGCGCCACCAGCGGTATTGGTGAGTCATGTGTGAAGAAATTTGCAGCCAGTGGCAACAGGGTAATCCTCTGTGGACGTCGCTCTGAGCGCCTCTCGCAGTTGAAAGACAGTCTGGTTTCACAGTACGGTGATAATTTTCTCACGCTGTCGTTTGATATAAGAGTTAAAGATGATGTTGTCAATGCCATTGATTCACTCCCTGTCGAATGGAAAGCAATCGATGTTCTGGTAAATAATGCAGGCCTTGCACGAGGATTAAGTTCGTTGCAGGAAGGCAACATTGATCACTGGGAACAGATGATTGATACAAACGTGAAAGGATTGCTTTATTTGACCCGTGCGGTTGTCGGACAGATGATTGAACGTAAAAGCGGTCATGTCATTAACCTCGGCTCCATTGCAGGGCGCCAGTCATACGCAAATGGAAATGTTTATTGTGCAACAAAAGCTGCGGTTGATTCGCTTACAAAAAGTATGCGCATCGATTTTCTTCCACACAACGTAAAAGTTTCGCAAGTGGCTCCGGGCGCAGTGGAAACTGAGTTCAGTCTGGTTCGCTTCGAGGGCGATCAGCAACGAGCCGCTGATGTTTACAAAGGGTTTACACCTTTAACGCCAGATGATGTTGCCGAAGCAGTTCATTATATTGCATCTTTACCACCCCATGTAAATGTGAACGATATTTTGCTTATGCCAGCCGCCCAGGCTTGTGCTGGTGTTATCCACAAGGAATAAGTCGGTGTGTTTCTCTGATTCTTGAGAAATTCTTCTGTTTGAAAAATTTTCTTTACATTTGAATTTATACGATGGACAACAGAGCTAAGATATTATCAGTGCTTCAGCAATACTGGGGATACAAAATGTTTCGCCCCATGCAGGAAGATATTATCCTCTCCGTCCTGGACGGAAAGGATACGCTTGCGTTGCTTCCTACCGGAGGAGGGAAGTCCATTACATTTCAAATTCCGGCATTGGCGCAGGATGGCTTGTGCATTGTTGTTTCACCGCTGATTGCATTAATGAAAGATCAGGTTGAAAACCTGAAAAAAAGAAACATTACTGCTTATGCCATTCACAGTGGGCTGAACCAGTATGAGATTGAAACGATTCTCAATAACTGCATTTACGGTGAGGCTAAGTTTTTATATGTTTCCCCCGAGCGGCTTGAAACCGAGATGTTTCTGCTGCGAATCCAAAAAATGCGAGTCCGGTTAATTGCTGTCGATGAAGCTCATTGCATTTCGCAATGGGGTTTTGATTTTCGCCCTCCTTATCGCAATATTTCAAAGATCCGCTCTTTGATTCCTGACGTACCTGTAATTGCACTCACAGCAACAGCAACTCCGGCAGTTGTCGATGACATTATGGAGCAGCTGGCTTTCAAGGCGAAAAATGTTTTTAAACAATCGTTCTATCGCAGCAATCTTGTTTATAATGCCATTCAGGAAGAGGATAAAACAGGGCGCTTGCTGCAGTTGCTTGATGAACACAAAGGCACAGCCATTGTGTATGTCCGTAACCGCCGAAAAACAAAGGAATATGCCGATTTCCTGGTGAGGAATAACATCAGCGCGCATTTTTATAATGCCGGATTGCTGCCAAACGAGCGTGATAAGCGTCAGAGCGAATGGCTGAACAACAAAGTAAGAGTGATGGTTTCCACCAATGCGTTTGGTATGGGTATCGACAAACCCGATGTGCGCCTGGTGGTGCATATGGATATTCCGGATTGTATCGAAGCATATTTTCAGGAAGCCGGCCGCGGTGGCCGTGATGGCAATATGTCGTGGGCATGGCTTCTGTGGAACAAAGCCGATATTATTGAAGCAGAGAAAAACGTGGAAGCATCGTTTCCGGATCCGGAATTCATTTCGCGTGCTTATAACGCTCTGGGCAATTATTTTCAGATTGTTACAGGCACAGGAAAATTGTCAACATGGAATTTTGAACTTGCCGATTTTTGCAACCGCTTTTCACTCCCTCCGGTCGAAACATTTAATGGCATACGCATTCTCGAAAAGGAAGGATATGTTTCACTCAGCGAAGCAATTCATACTCCGTCGAAAGTGAAAATGCTGGCTGACAAAAATGATGTTTATCGCTTTCAGGTCGAAAACCGCGAACTGAGCCCATTCGTTGATTTGCTGCTGCGCATGTACACGGGTCTGTTCACTGATTTTGTGCGGATTGATGAATTTTCAATCGCAAGGAAAATGAATGCCGACAAAATGATTGTGATAAAAGGACTTAAGCAACTGAATAAGTTAGGTCTAATCGTGTATGAAGCTGCCAGTGACAGTCCCCGAATTACATTTTTGAGCGACCGCATTGATCATAAGAATGTTATTTTTTCACAGGACCATTATTATAACCGAAAAGAGGAAGCAATCAAACGACTGGCATCGATGAAGACCTATTTGTCTGGTACAACGCGCTGCCGCAGCCAGCTGCTTCTTGATTATTTCGGCGAAACACAATCGCGCCGTTGTGCTATGTGCGATGTTTGCGAAAAACGCAGCGATACCGGGCTGTCTGAATATAAATTCAACGAAGTGCTCGATCGCGTTAAACCGGCGCTGAGAGAAGCTCCTATGCCCTACGATAAAGTGTTGGCTATGTTTGGTTCAATGGATAGCGAAAAAGCCACCAGCGCCATCCGGTGGATGATGGATAATGGCAAAATCGGAATGGACGACGACGGGAATTTGTACTGGAAATAAGTCAACCCCTGAAAGTTTTAAAAAATTGAGTAATTTAGTCCTTCAGATTTTTTGGAATTAAATTTGTAATACCCCGCAAAATTATTTGTATGAAAAAGCTTTTTGTTCTTTCAATTGTTTTATTGTCGGTGCTGGCCGCCAATGCTCAAGTGTCTTTGGATCCAGACACTAAAAAAATTACCTACAGAGAAGTTGTAACAATGGAAGGGATAAAAGACACCCTGTACAACAGAGCCATCACCTGGATAAACTCTTTTTATAAAAATCCTCAGTCTGTAACTACTTTACGCGATCCTGAAAATGGAGTAATCCTTTGTGCGCACAGATTTGCAATGAAGGAAACCGATGCTGACGGAAATGTCTTAACATCGAATATTATTGTTGAATACAAATTGAAAATTGAAGCCAAGGAAGGCCGTTATCGCTTCACCTTTGATGAATTCAGAAAGAAGGATTTATCAATGTTTCCGCTGGAACGCTGGCTCGATAAAGCCGATCCGCAATACACTCCCAAATGTGATGAATACCTGAATCAGGTCGACACTCAAATAAAGGAAATCATTGCCAGTATGAAAAAAGGCATGGAACCTAAAGTTTTGAGAAACGATGAGTGGTAGAAATTAAATGAGTCTTTTCACTTTGAGTGAACTGAACTCTCGTAGCCCGGGTTGGTAATTTTCAAGCAATACCAGCCCGGGTTTTTTGTTTTTTGAAATACTTCCGAAACGATCGTCAATGCCCAGAAACTTAGCCCCATTCAGCGTGGCGGCTTGCAACAATATTTCTGGTTTCAATGCCGGAAATTTTTGCAACAGAATATCAATTTCCTTAAACATGTTTAGCTCATGATTCGATGAAAGACTGTCAGTGCCAATGAGGATATTCGGAGTCAATGCATGAATCATTGGAACATCCGGCAAACTGCCGGTGATAAACTGATTCGAAGCCGGGCAGAAACAAAACCATGGATCCTGGAAACAGGAAATAATTTTTTCAATCGTTTTTTTGTCAGCAAAAGTGTTGTGAACGAACATGACTTTGTTTGAAGATGGCAATGATTTGCAGGCGGCTTCAGCAGCGGAGTCGAAAGGCGATGCTTCAGCTTCAGCTCCATGGACATTCCGAACAGGAATCTTCGTTTCGAAATGAATATTTTCTTCATTGCTTTCAAGAAAATGTATGCTGTGAAATGATTTTTCTTTTGCTATCCGGGTCATCAGAAGCGACACTAGTGTCTCTGAAAGTGTTATAAGCGTGTGTGCCGACAGCGAACAGCTTTGATTCTCTTCAGCGAATACATTCTGCAGTGACAGCAAGTCGTTGAACCGGTATTTTGCTTCGCGGGGATTAGTGCCAAATACTTCAAGGAATGTATGAAAATGAATATTGCTTCTGATTTTTGCACTCAGTGTAATATCCGTATTGCTTATATCTGCTATCGCCACAATGCCCTGCCGCTGCAGTTCATCGATAGCACGCTGAATATCGGAAAGGATTATTTTGTCGGAAGGTCTTCTTGAATGTACGCCACTCATAGCCCCATAAAATGCTTCCATTCCGGCATGTTCGGGGTACAAGCCACGGCACCAGCTGAGTTCAAGATGGCAATGGCTGTTTACAAGGCCAGGTATCAACAATCCGCAACATCTGTAGGAGTTTGCTTCAATCAATTCACAATACTCAGACGGGAAGACCTCCAGAATAGTACCGTCGGTTCCGGTTTTCACTGCCATGCCGCTTCTGATCGTAGAGTCAGGTAACAACAAGTATTCTGGAATGATAATCATGGTTGCTCTATTTGAATGCCGTGAAAAGATGGAGGTTTCGCATACATATCCAGAACAAATATCGATAAAATATGTATTTCTTTCAATTTTTTTTTCAAAAGTCTGCTTTTCTTAAATAATTATCTATATTTGCTCATTAATAATAAATATTTTATAGATGGCAAAGCAAGAAATTGATATCAGAAAAATTGAGGACATAGCACAAAGATTAAGGGCCATTGCCCATCCTGTCCGAATCAAGATTATTTCAATGCTCGAAAAGCAACAGGAAATGAATGTGACCAGCATATACGAAAAGCTGGAGATAGAGCAGGCAGCTGCTTCTCATCACTTGAATATTCTGAAATCTAAAGGAGTATTACTGTCGCGCCGCGATGGTAAAAACACCTATTATAGCCTGAAGCCGGATGCAATAAGTAATCTTCTGCATTGCATCAGCGTTTGCGGAGGTTGATTATTTAGTTTTGTCCGTGAAAATTAAGCTGGTCGTTTAGAAGCAGCTTAACATTGTATTTGATCGGAATGCAGGTTAGGCAACCTGGAAAATCTATAAGCAAAAGATCTGCAAAAAGCATATGAAACCTGGCATCTGATATTCCGACAGGCATCAACATTAATTGTCCAATATGGCAGATGCTGACAAATTGAAAAAGGCCGCCTTGCGGGCAGCCTTCAGTTTTTTCTGCTGGGCGAATATTACTCCGGGTGAATAGCTTCAACCGGGCAAACATCAGCACATGAACCGCAGTCGGTGCAGATATCCGGGTCTATTTTATAAATATTTCCGGCGCTGATTGCTTCAACTGGACATTCATCGATGCAGGTACCGCATGCAGTACAATCTTCTGAAATAACGTAAGCCATAACTCTGTTTTTTTAACTTAGGATGCAAAGATATACATAATTGTCAAACGAGTAGAAAATATTCTGAAAAAACACAAAAAGAAAAGGCGCCGTAAGGCGCCTCGTCGGTATTATTTTTTTCCGTCGTAAGCCCATTTAACATAAATGGCTCCCCATGTGAATCCGGCTCCGAATGTAGCCAGGATGAGGTTGTCACCCTTTTTCAGCTGATCTTCATAATCGAGAAGGCAAAGCGGCAGTGTAGCGGCAGTGGTATTCCCGTATTTGTGAATATTCACCATCACTTTTTCTTTCGGGAGATTCATGCGGTTACCCGTTGCCTCAATAATGCGGAGATTTGCCTGATGTGGTACGAGCCATTGCAGGGTTTCTGAAGTGAGACCGTTGCGCTCCATAACTTCAACTGCGGTATCGGCCATTTTAGAAACAGCCCATTTAAAAACAGGTTGTCCTTCCTGATAAATAAAATGCTCGCGGTTTGCAACCGTTTCAGCAGAAGAAGGCCAGGCACTTCCACCCGCTTTCTGATACAAATGAATTCGGCCAACGCCATCACTTTCGAGCTTCATATCCATGACGCCGAAATCTTCTTCAGTAGCTTCAATGAGGGCGGCACCGCTACCATCACCAAAGATGGGGCAAGTGGCACGATCGGTATAATCTACAATAGATGACATTTTTTCAGCACCGATCAGAATGGCTTTTTTTACCCGGCCTGATTCAATGTAAGCGGTAACTGTGGCCAGCCCAAAAAGAAATCCGCTGCATCCGGCATTAAGATCAAAGTGAAAAGCATTTTTAATGCCCACTTTGTCGCTAATAATGCTTGCTGTAGCAGGGAATTGATGGTCAGGTGTGACAGTGGCACACACTACCAATTCGATTTCTTCAGGTTTAGTATTGGTTTTTTCGAGCAGTTTTTTAACTGCAGCAGCTCCGAGTTCACTCGAGCCCTTGCCTGGTTCTTTAAGAATATGACGTTCTTTAATTCCAATCCGGGTCATAATCCATTCATCCGTAGTGTCAACCATGCGGCTAAGCTCTTCGTTTGTCAGGATATAATCAGGCACAGCACCGGCTATCCCGGTGATAGCTGCTCTTATTTTACTCATTTCCTAGGCAGATTAGTGAATTATGAGGCCTTTTCAATTGCCAGTTTTCCTTTGTAGAAGCCACATTCAGGACAAACATGGTGGTAAAGCACCGGTGTTCCGCAGTTTGAACAAACTGCAAAAGTAGGAGCTTCGACTTTGAAATTCGCTCTTTGGTTACGGGTTCTGGTCTTTGACCAACGATACTTGAGATTTGCCATTGCAATTTAATTTTTATTCATTCAGAGGTTTCAGTCCGCTGTCGTCTGACAGATTGTCCAGCTTTTCAATCATTTCGTTGTCACACTTGTCTTCGGGATGCACATTGCGCATCGGTAAGGAAAGAAGTATCATTTCCCTGATCCAGTTCTCTGCCGAAAACTCATAATCCTGTCTGTTAACAAAGAAAATATCATCATTATCAGAATTTTCCAGTTCAGATTCCTTGACTATGACTTTTCTTGAAGCATTAATCTTCAATTCCAGTGGTCCCAGACAGCGGTCACAGGGAAGTGTTATGGTGCCTTCGCCGCTAAAATCAAGCTCCATCAGTCTGTCCGACTTCTGCAACTTGCAATTAACCTGCACGGAGGCATCAGTGACTCCTAAATAATTGTCTGCTTCAAAGAACTTTCCATCAACATTCCAGGAGAAGTCATGCATTCCTGCTGCTAATCCTGTGAAATGAATGATGTATTGATCAGACGTCATCACGAACCCCATTTTTACGGGCTGCAAAGATATGAATAATTTGCGGAATACAAAACCAAATTAACGACTTTTCCGTCCGGACTTAGTGGTTGGATTGCAAGAACTTACCTAAAATAGGATCCTCTGTCGCCGAAACATGGCGTCCGAAGGCAATGCTTTTGCCAGTTACGGGGTGAATAAACTCTGTGTTAATATATTCCGTGTTCCCGTTTACAACGCGTTTAATCGCTTTTACTTTTGCCTTGTCCATGTTTGATTTAAGCGATTTTGCATCGTCGATGCTAAGTTTTATCATTCCGGCCTGGCCATTGAAATAGAAAGGATATTCCTGTTTGTCAGCATCATATGCACCTAAACTTTGAATCGGAAAATACACATAAGAATAAGTGCCCAGTGTTTTTTTGTCGAGCTCTTCCTGTTTGGCTTTGCGGATTGCATCTGCTTCTTTGGTACATTCCGAAACCAATGCACTTTTCTTAATATCATATTCTTTCATTCGTCGCTCATACATTTCGCTTGTTTCAAATTCGCCTTTGGGTTTCGCCATTTCCTGAAGCGATTTTGTCTTCTCTTTAACGCAGTCGAAATACAGATACTCATTGATATTCCATAATTTCACAACCTTTTCTGATCCGCTGGTTGCCATAAGACCTAATGCGGAGTTGATATACATGTCTTTTACACCTCCACTGTGAATGGTTTTCTGAGTCAGAAGTGAACGGTTTGACACATTGTAAATTTTGAGCTCACCGCTGCCATCGGCACAGAAAATATATTTGTCACCCGGGAAAAAACTAACTTTTGTTACCGGAAGTTTAAAAAAGTCAAATTTTGCAATTGATTTTGCCGAATCGGTACGCCAGATTGAAATGCTGTTGTCGTCGGAGCCTGAGACAAGCATGTCGCCGGCATAAGAAAAATCGACGGAATTTATTGAGCTGCGATGTCCTTTATATGTGTTTATCAGTTTTCCGTCAATGGCAGAATGCAGCATTACGATTTTGTCCCATCCACCGGAGGCAATGCTGTTGCCGTCTTTGCTGTAAGTTACGGTTGTTACGGCATCGAGGTGGTCGGTAATTTTGAAAATTTCTCCACCTGTCATTACATCCCAAACGCAAATGGTTTTATCTTCGCTACCACTGACCAGACGTGATCCGTCAGGAGAAAAACTGAGCGCTGTAATTCTGTCGTTGTGAGCAGCAATCTCAAGTTTTTTTGTCATGGTGGCAGCATCCCAAAGAATGATTCGCTGATCCCAGCCAGCTGAGGCAACGGTATTTGTTTTTGCATTATACGCAAGAGACAGAACAAATCCTTTGTGTTCGGGAATTTCCTTTTCAGTTGCGCCTGATGTTGCGTTGATCAGATATAGCTTAGTGTCGTATGATCCAACAAGAATTTTCTGACCGTTATCAATGATCACGACTGCCGGAACATCCATTCCAAACGCTTGTGTTTGTTTCAGCAAGGTTTGGGTAAAAGAACTGAAGCTAACAAGAAAGAGTACAACAGATAAAAAGTATTTCATGGTGCAGCAATATTTCTGAGAAATTTAGACTTCAAAAATAGGGAAAATATATTTATATCCTTAATTATTCCGACTAAAGCAAAAAAGCCTGCGCACAGGCAGGCTTACAAGTCATGAGTTTAGTAGGGTATTTAGTTGATGTCGAAGGAAAGTCCGAACTCAACGGGATAAACCGCGGGGCCTTCGTTTTTTTCGAACATTTCAGAGAGTGCATAGTTTGCGAATAGATTCAGGGGTCCCCAGCCCATTCTGACCATCAGGCCATATTTGAAAGGATTGAGATGGAAACTGCCGTTTGATTTGAATTTGTCTTTGTCTCCACGATCGTCAATGACAACTTTGCTGTGTGTGCCAAGTCTGACTCCGCCAAAAGCGCCGACTCCCAGATGAAATCCATTATCTTTCTTTTCGCCGGAGGTGTTGAATTCCAGCATAAGCGGCATGATGAGATATGAGGTGGTGAGTTTGCTTCTGGTTGTATTTGAAACGGTGTCGGAGTAAGCCATAAGCACTGCAGAATCATTAATCAGACGAACATCATTTTGCAGGCGATAGTTCAGCATGCTCCAACCAAGGCCGGTTGTCAGACCAATGGCCATTTTTTCTTTTTCAACAAAGGGGATATTAAATTCCATGAAATTAATCTGGGCTCCAATGGATTTTGCAAGATCAGTTTCCATGAAATCGTATCCGGGCGTTGTATTTATATCGCCGTATTTCGAAACGAAACTGTTCATCATCAGATCAACGCCGGCCCAGTGACCATTGAATTCACGGGATTTGTCATCATCATTTTCAGCACAATTGCCGGTTTGATTGTTTGCGTTTTCGTCAGGTAAGGCCGATCCAACACTTTCACCACTGCGTTTTTTTATGCTTGCTACTCCTTCAATATTCAGATCAACGTTGGTTGGTGTTCCTTCGTATGCAATTTCAGAAGCGCCGCTGCCTGTGGCTTTGAGACTATCAGTGACAGTTACCCTCATGCTGGATGCTCCTTCGGTATAAATTTCAGCCGATTTTGCGCTTAGTTCGTAGGCGTGTACTTCGGCTGCCCCTTTTAGTTGCGCAATCAAATGATTAACATTGCCCCCCAACCACGCTTCTGATGCGCCCTGAAGATCAAGGCTCAATGTTTCACATTGCAAATCCATGCGAAATTCGGCTGCCCCTTCCGAAGTAAGCTTTAACTTTTGGGTGTTGATAATTCCTTCGGAATGTAGTTGTGACACTGAGCTCAGTGAAATTTCATTTATCACCGGGGCTGTGATTTTCATGTTTATTGCTTCCGTCATTTTTGTGGCATCGATATTCAAAACACCACCGCTGATATTGTAAATGAGCCCATCGCGGCTAGCTTCCGAACCGGAAAAAAAGATGCCGTGTTCGTCCCCGTTTTTGACGGTTATTTCGATGTCGCCCGTCACATTAATTTTAGTAAAGCTGTCAACAATCTGTTGTGCAAACATGGCAGTACAGGTGACAGTCATCAGAGTAATTAAAACAAGAGTTTTCATAGTTTGTGATTTTGTAATGGGACGAAGAAGGACGTGCGAAAGTTACAGCTGTTTTTATTTCTGGCTTAGAGAGAGGCTCTCAGAAGCAAATCGAGAAATATTACTGTAGCTGAATGTTGCAACATCTCGCAGCGAAATGTCGGCTGGGGTGTTTGCGATGGAGGATTCTCCGTTTAAAATTCCTTTACCCCAGTCCTTCCAAGCGGTAAGGGTGCCGGTTTGCGGGTTGCTGTTATCCGCATTTGTATTTTTCATTTCTATGATATCATAGAGGGCCAGATATTCATTGCGAACATCATCGATATTGCCGGTAGTCATTTGTGTAATTTCTTGTAACTGTCCTGCCTGACGCGGCGACATAGTTGCAATATGTTCGTGATTTCTATCAGAGTTTGTAGTGTTGTCGGCCAGTTGCGGTGCATTCTGATAATAATACGTCTGTGATTCGGAAGGATTTTCCGAATTGTTATCAGATGAACTTTCATCTGCAACGTTTATTAAATGCAGGTTGGCAAATACGTGAGAATCGCTCTGAATGCCTGATTTATGACTTGATGCCGGCCACAGAAAAAATACGAGAATAAAAATAGCTGCTGCTGCCGATGTATAATACATCATTCTGCGCAATGAAAACACAACCGGCTCTTTGCGTAAGAGTTTATTTTTATAAGGAAAGGAAATAGCTTCATCTGCCTCATAACGTGCTGCACTGATGATCTCCAGATCGCGCTTCCGTTGCGGGTTTTGATCGGTTGCCTCTTCGACTTTTTTAATATTGAATGCATCCAGATCTTTTTCTGCATAAGCCACCAGCAATTCATCGGTCAGAACAAAAACGTTGTCGGGAATGCTTTTCAGTTGTGCATGCAGCGAGGCGGGAGCTCTCAAAGGTGCTTCGGTGGCAGATTCCGGCATGGCTTCACCAAACATCAGAAATTCCTCATGCAGCGCCGGATTCATTTCCAGAAAATCCATAAGTGCATCAGACTCGCTCAGCGACAGCTTTCCGTCGTAGTAATCAACAATGCGTTCCATATAGTTTCCGTGGCTGATCATAATATAAGGTCCGGGCTTTTTATGTAATTTTTCAATGCAATGCGTCCGCGGTAGATGTACACTTTCACCTGGCTTTCGTTCAGGCCGGTTATTTCACCAATTTCTTCGTAGGAATATCCTTCGTAGTCGCGCAGCAAAATCACCGATTTCTGCATGGGTGGAAGTTTGTCGAGTGCTTCATTCAGAATGGCCTTCAGGTCGAACGACGACGCTTTCTCATCGGCTGCCGGGTGCCAGCAGTGGCTGTCGTCTTCCATGTCGAAGCCGGTTGAGTAGCGTTTTTTCTTTCTGAAGTAATCGATCATAATGTGATAGGCCGAAGTGAACAGATAGGATTTTGCTTTTTCGAAAGAAACCGTTTCCGATTTTTCCCACATGCGGACAAACGCTTCCTGAACGATATCGGCCGATTCTTCACTGTCGGCGGTATTTTTCAGGATAAACCGGTAAACTGCATCGGAATACAGCTCAACGCAACGGTTATATTCTTGTCGGTCCATCAGGTGGTTTGGTTACTTTACAGGCCTATGACGGAGTAAAGTTACGAAATGTTACAGGGGGAAGCCAAGTTTATAAAGTTAATCAAGTTTCTAAAGTTAAAAAGGCAGCGTTAGTGCTTACAGAGCATAAAGCACAATGTCCCGCTTTCATTGTAACAAATACCGGGTATGCAGGGTTTGATTTTTACTGCGATTTAAATGTGCTACATTATTAATGAAATGCGATACGACTATAAATTGGTTGATATCATCATTAAAAAATTGAATAATACATACAAAAAATTAAAAATATTTGACAAATAAAAAATTATTTCATATTCTTGCAGCTTCAACTATAAAACAATTATGAAATTCAATTTTCTGAAACGCCCGGAAACGGCCATTTGTAGAGAGAGCAGCAAGTTTTCCGCAACCACTTGTATAATTGCTGTTGCAACAATGTTCTTCATGCTGTTGCTCACAAACACAGCCAATGCGCAGGTGCAGAACGAAGTGAACCTGCTGCCCGACACGGGAAACGTGGGTATAGGCACTGCCAGTCCCACTGAGAAACTGCAGGTGAACGGAAATTCGAAACTCGATGGCAGCGTGTCGGTGACAGATTCACTTTCGGTTGGATCAAAATTGTCGGTGGGCAGTAGCATGATTGTTCAGGATTCGCTCACGGTTGGAACAAAAATGATAGTCAATGAAAACATGGTCATTGCTGATTCATTGAAAGTGGGCAATTCAATTTCAGCAACAGAGATTAAAGGCACAGAAATAATTAAAACAGAATTGTTATCGGCCAAGGAAATTGTTGGAAACAATGGAATGATTGTTTTTGGAAAAGAAGATGGAGACCCGGCTACTGGATGTGACACAACGCTTGTGGTGGATTATTGTTCCCGCAAAATATATGGAAAGTCTGCATCTTCAGCAATGCCATATCCGGGCGTCAGTATAGGATTCACTAGTTCTGCAACAGGAAATAATTCATTTGCCGCTGGCAACAACGCAAGAGCGTGGATAGAAAACAGTATTGCCATTGGCAGCTACATCAGATCGGCGCGAAAGAACTCCATTACAATCGGATCGGGAACAGGTAGCAATAATTTTTTCACAAACACAAAGGAGAACTGTTTGATGGTTGGTTTCAATCAGTCGAATGAGGTTCCTTCTTTTTTTGTTGGACCATCTACCATCGTAAATTTACCGGGCAATGTCGGAATTGGCACGTCAACTCCGTCAGATAAATTGGTGATTGGCAACGGCTACGAACAGATCAGTTTTGGCAGTGCCGTAAATCAGGATGCCGGATGGCTAATCAGCTACATGGGCATGAATGCAACCCGCACCCGCACCAACACCTGGCAACCTTCGGTATGGACCATTACTGGTGAAGCCGCTGCCGGTTATGGCGGAGGAGTGATAGCAACTGATGCCGGAGGGAAAATGTTTATCATTCCAATATCAACAGGAGCAAACACCACCGTAAGTCTTACAGACGCTGAGATCTATGAACGACGCGTGATTGAAATCGGTGCACGCAGCAATACATCTGGGACATTAGGTGCTGGATTGATGCGGGTTAATGGAAATATAATCTGTCAGGATCTGGAAGTGACACTCACCAATTGGTGGGATGATGTTTTCAAACCGGATTATTCGTTAATGACTATTTTAGAACTTGAAAAATATATTTTCGAAAACGGCCATCTTCCTGGCATTCCGGCAGAATTTGAGGTGGTAGGACAAACCATGTCGGTTCAGGAAATGAATTTGATGCTGCTGAAAAAAGTTGAAGAGCTTTCGCTTTATGTGATTGAACTGCAGAAACAGATTGATGAAATGAAAAATCAGAAATAATCATGAAAAAATTATTTTTGATTATATTTGTGCTGATGACACTTGCTGTTTATGCCCAGCAGACCTTGCCCTGCACTCAGATCGGGGTGAATAATCTTGGTGGGCAAAATCCGTACATAACCGGCAGTTGCCTTGAAGTGAGCAGCGATCTGCATGTGAATAACAAAAACGTGATCATGGAAGCTGACAACCGCATACATTTCGGGCCAGGCACAAATATTTCGCCTGTGCAACAGGGCGATTTGCATGCAAGCATACGCCCCAACGCACTTCAGATTGCGTGGATCGAGCCGGGAACGGTGGGGAGTGTAGGGCAATTTAAAAAATTGGAGCTGGGCGTAAAACTGAACAATGAAATTGAAGCATTGATTGATGAATTTATTGCTGCCGGAAAATCGGATGTTGCACCACGTACGAATCCCAGCCTGAATCCATTTGACCCGGATGAAATTGATGTGTATGCAGAATTTTCTTATCAGCAAAATCCCGTAAGCTGGGCAGGGCCTTACAGGCAGAATGGTTTTTTCTTTGAGGATTTTGCAAGAAATCAATCAGATTCTGATCCGGCGAACTGGACATGGGATAATGTCCCAAGTGACTATCGTTTCAGAGTTCGGTTTACTCCAAAAAATACTGGTACATGGAAATGCAGAATAATTGCTATCGTTAATGGATTTGGAGAATATTCTACCAGTTTTTTTACTTTTAATGTGAATGAGTCTGACGGTCATGATTTCGTAAGTGTCGGGCCAAATAAACGTTTTCTGAAAATCGGCAATGAACCTTTTTTCCCTGTTGGCATGAATCTGACGGATCCATTATGCTATGTTGATTTCAATGGAACAATTGATGATCCGACCGATGATTTTGATCCGTATGGGAACAATTGTTTGGGCTTCCCGGAATCCGTTTGGTCTGGAGCAATGCCATATCAGAAAGTATATACTATTTTTGAGCAAGAGCTGGAGGCCTTTGCTTCTGCCGGAGCCAACTATTTCAAGATGGATATTCTGCCATGGTTTTCAGATATTGAATTTGAACAAATTTGCAATTATTACAATCGTATGAATGTCGGCTGGGAAGTTGACAGAATAGTTGAGAAAGCTGAACAGGAGGGCTTGTTCATACATTTCAACACCTCGGTTCAGTATTATTTTCTAAAACCTGACCGAATTATGTGGGACTGGTCTGCGTATGGCGAAGCAAGCATTTCGGAAGAATGCGACAACAGCTCGGATGAAGGATATTGCTATAATAAGGATCTGGGTTTAACAGATCCCGAAAGTTTTTTTCTGGATTATCGCGCTATTAAATATTACACAAACAGATTGCGCTACATGATTGCCCGATGGGGGTATTCGACCAATATATCTGCATTCGAAACCATCAATGAAATTAATGGGACATGTGGAACAAAAGAAGTTTTTCTCGATGTGGCTGAAAATAAATGTAAAGATGTGCCGGGATCTGATTATGCCCCTTATACTCACGAAGCGTTTTTCAGACAGAAAGTCAATGCATGGCAAAGCAGTATGATTAATTTAATGATTACCTACATGGGACACGATAGGCACTTAACCAGTGTAAATTATTTAACCGGGGGCCCCAAAATTGCGGATGACCACACTTATTATTTAAATTCGCTGGATATTATTACTCAGCAGAATTATGGAGATTTCCCCGACTTGTATAAAAACAGTGTAAACATTGTCAATGATTTTCACAACAATGCTGATGCTGGTTCCGATGACCGGCCGCTTTGCGACAAACCATTCATTCATGGAGAATTTGGTTCCGTTTCAGGATACAATTATTGGCTATGCGACAACGACGCCTCCTGGATCCGCGACCTCTGGATCGCTTCATTCACCGGCATTTGTGGCAGCGCACTGCTTTGGGATAATATGCACAAACGAGAGCTGTGGCCGCATTTCGGACGGCTACGGGCTTTTGTTGAAGGATATGATTTTGATGAAAGTGATAATGGACAAAAAGGGTGGGTGCCTGAACACGACAGGCATGTAGATTATAAATATTACTCTATCGATACTTTTCCATATCTAATTCATAAACCAAAGTTTATTGGCGTTGTTGAGACATTCTATTTAAAATCTCCTGATAAAGAACATGCAATAGGAATTGTAGAAAACAATACATATAATTTCTATACAAGCTGGTCTTGCAGCAATGATCCTTTTGTTGGTAATCAAAGAGCTAGAGAAGAGTTTGAACAAAAAGACGACAACTTTGATTCTGGCCATAATGATATTACAGATGAAAATCCATGGACTCTTGTTGATGACGATATGTATTCAAGTAAAAGAACAGTTTCTTATGACGATGAGAAACTTTATATTAAAGATTTGAGCGGTTATGCCGGAGTCTGGGGGAAACGATATACTATAGAATTTGTGAGTCCATGGACTCTAAATGTTGTAGCAACAGTTACTGATAGAAAAGGTCCTAATGGAGTTCAGATAAAGTATCCTGATATTCGCGGGGTGCCTGAAACATCAATGTATCTGATGCGGGTTTATCCATATAGAAATAAATCTGCTGAAACATTTCCAAATGACACCATTGCAGTGAAAGAAGTGTACAAAGAGCTGTTATTGGATTTCCAGAGCGATCAGGAGATTGCATCAGAGCCGGAAATTCGCGTTTACCCCAATCCGGCTAATGACTGCTTGAATATTGAAATACCCGCATTATCGGGACTGGCCGACATTTCAATTTTTGATTTGACTGGCAGAATGATTAGTAAAACAGTTTCATACGATATGCTAACGAAAATTGAAATATCCAGCTTCAACCCAGGCACTTTCATTTTGAAAATCACAACGGGAACCAATACAAAAACCATTAAATTTGTCAAACAATGAAATCAATAGTTTCCGCTTTACTGCTTTTGTTATTGCTTTCTTCATGCAAAAAAGAAACCCCCGATCTGCCGCCCGAATATGAATATCTCAAAGGAGAATGGGTGGCGTATGAAACAACGGCATTTACTACAGATTATCATGGTGGATATATATCACACACAAAACCTGTTGAAAATTATGACAGAAGAGTGTTCTTTAAGGATGACTGTTATATAAGTTCAACTGAAAACATTGGCAGGAAGTACGATATTTCCAATCTGATTGTCAGAGAAAGCTATGACACCAATATAATCCATTTCGAAACCGGTATTAATTTCTATTTTCATATTAATGAAGATATGCTTGAGTTTGGAGGAGGCCTGTTGTTGTTGTTTCCGGAGATTGACAGTGAGGATATTGAGGGCGGCAGAACTTATTACAGGAGGGTGCAATGAAAAAAACTTTTCTGATAATGTTTCTGTTTTGTTGTTCTTCAGCTATTGCACAGACATACAAACTGGGCGTGCGGTGCGGTGTGCAGTATAATCAGTTGTACGACGTAGGCCCCAATTATAGAGTTCAATACGTGCCGAATTATGAGTTTCTGTTGTCGGAAAACGTGTTGCGCAAATGGAATTGGAGTCTACAGATGCAGCAAGGATTTGCTTCACATTTTTACATTGCGGAGAATAATAACACGGGCAAAGAGTTTTTCAATCCAAGAGCATTTGGGTTTCTGTTCGATTTTTCAATAAAGAAAAGCATATTTGGAAAGGAGAGTGGAAAGTTAATTTTCGCCCCTTATTTGGGATTGCGAACTTTTTTTTATTATAATACAACAGGTCAAGGATCAACTTATTTTGGAATAGACTGTTTTGAGTTCAAAAAACTTGGTTTTTTTGTTTCATGTCATATTCCATTGAGCTTATATTCAGGCTTGCCAGACAAGTACGACCTTACTACTTATCAGCTTTGGGGATCAGAGCTGTTTGTCATTTCGACAGGAGTTGTTTATAAAATCATTCCAAAAGAGAATGATTAGTGCTTTAAATAACAACGACGCCTCCTGGATCCGCGACCTCTGGATCGGATCATTCACAGGCATTTGCGGCAGTGCACTGCTGTGGGATAATATGCACAAACGAGAGCTGTGGCCGCATTTCGGGCGTTTGCGGGCTTTTGTGGCAGGGTATGATTTTGATGAAAGCGATAATGGACAAAAGGGCTGGATACCGTATCATGATTATGATGAAATGCACTACGAAAACTGGGTTCGCAAACCCGGTATTGTCGATTTATTTTATCTACGCTCACCCGATAAATTAAGAGCTGTAGGTGCGCTGGCAAACCGCACCTTTAATTTTTATACGCAATGGGATGTGGCGAAGTGTGATACGTTTAAATGGGGTAAATCACAAGATTCTTTGGATTTTGAATTAATTGAGAACCCTAATACTGATACTTGGAATGATCAAGCATACAATATTGCGAAGACTGCATATAATATTAATGAGGCCATGCAGGCAGATGTTAAATCAAAGAAGAGATACATTGTAACATATTTCAATGCATTTACATTACAAGTCGTTGGTAGCGAAGAAAAGTATAGCGCAACTGGAAAACTAAACCTGAATTTCCCATTTACCACAGGAACCTCTTCCCGCCCTATTATTCTGTTCACAGTCGAGCCGAAGAACAAGGATAAAAGTGCAGAACAACATTTGGATTCGATAAGAAAACAAATAAACGCAGTTACTAATGATTTTCAAATTATTGAAACTAATAATTTTGATATCAGAGAAGCTCGGATTTTCCCTAATCCGGCGGGAGAATATATTAACATTGAGTTGCCGGGAAATGAAGCAAATTGCAGGATTGAACTTCTCTCTTCAACTGGAATGTTAGTTATATCAGATGAATTTTTCGATATTGTATATAAGCTCTCACTTGATGGGATAGATCGGGGATTGTTTATTTTGCGTTTGGCGTATAATCAGAAAATTGAAACATTTAAACTGATAGTTGAATGAAAAAGTGTCTTTATATATCTGTAATTATTTTGGGGTTTATTTCTTGTGAACGAGAAGATTCATTGCCATCCGAATATGGATATTTGGTTGGGCACTGGGTTTTGGACAGCTGCATTCTTACTCATAATCCAACTTCTATAACTGAATACAAGGATACGATATCTTTAGATTCATTAGGGTACAATCTGCAATTTGTTTTCAATAAAACAGGGTTCACGGAGTATATTGAAAACACAGTTGTGGTTGAGACAAAAGATATTGAGTCAGTTGATATTAATATTGTTGATGATTCTTCCGGAATAGCAAGTATTGGATATTACATTATTTATCGCACAAATGAACCTTTTGTAACCAATGCATTATCAATTGGGTATGTCTGTAGCACAGATGTTCTCAAATATAGTTATGTGAGTGATTATGTGTCGTATTCTACAAGACACTTGTTTGTTTTTAAAAGACAATAACATGAAAAAGGCACTTGTTTGTTTTCTCTTTGTTTCTTCTATGCTTTGTGAAAATTCGGCTCAGAAATTATCGTATTCTTGCGGGTTTAGCTATATTTTTCAATACCCAAACGGTCCAAATATCAGCAACAACGCATTACCCAATGCAGAAGGAAAAATTTCATATTCGTTTATTAATGCAGAATATTTGAAAATTAATGCAGGTATTGGCGTTGCCACACACAATTTTTTACTGAAAGACATTTCGGAAAATAGAACTTACTCATACTTCCGCGCAGAACCATTTGCATCATTGTCGATTATTGGTTGTTTGTCCGAAGAGAACAATTTTCTGGTTCATGGAATATATGCCGGAGTTCGCGCCGGTTTTTTCAATCAATGGAATTTTAATCCTTCGTGGCAGGCCGGGCTGATATCCAAACCATTCGGAAAAGTCAGGTTTTACATGCAGTTCAGTAAATTGTTGTATTATTCAATTCCAGACAATAATTATCTTTTATTCGATTTTAAAGACAATTATTATCCCCTCGGCAACGAGCGCTGGAGCATCACAGCGGGGGTACAGTTTGGGTTTAGGAAGAAAAAAGAGTAAGGATTACTGTTGGGGGATAGAAGCTTTTGTTAAGGTTGCAACACAAAGCGCAAAGCAAATCACTTGAAGTTTAATGCTTAATGTTTAAAGAGTGCACAATTTCTTATGCTTTACAACTTTAAGCTTTAAGCAATTTGAAAATTATTCTTCTGGGCTTGAAACAGGAGTTCCTTTTTCGGTGTCTGACATCACCTGCATGATAAAGGGCATCACCAGCGGTGCTACGGCACCAACGGGCTTGTAGAGCAGACTTCCTTCGCGGGTTTCTTTTTTCAGAAATATTCCGTGTGGATCGGCGGAATTGATGAAATTGATAAGAAGACTCAGGATTAGAATAAATTTAATGCTTGCGAAAGCCGCACCGATAATGCGATTCACGATTCCGAGACTTAGGTTTTTTACAGCATTCTCAGCCATGCGTGCAACAAGAAAAACAAGAATAAGGGCTCCAAGAAAGGCCACCATAAAAGCAATCAGCTGTGTATGTTGCTCATTGGTGCCGAATATATCAGCAATAAAACCACCAATCCATTTGCTCAGATAAAGTCCAGCAAGTACACCAAGAACAAGCGCTGCAATCTGCGCCAGTTCATGAATCAATCCTTTCGAAAAACCTTTGTATATGCCCCAGCCGAGGGGGATCAGCAGTACAATGTCAATCAGATTCACAATTTTCCTTTTAAGTGTCGGGTTAATTGAGTTGCGAAAACAAAGTCATTCAGTTCGGTGTTGTCTGCATGCAGAATTTCTTTGTTGGTCCCTTTCCACCACAGATTTCCCTTGTAAATGAAAGAAACCTTGTCGCCAATTTCAATCACTGAATTCATGTCGTGGGTATTGATGACGGTGGTCATCTTAAATTCATTAGTGAGCTCGCTAATGAGTTGATCAATCAGGATTGATGTTTTAGGGTCGAGACCTGAATTGGGTTCGTCGCAAAAAAGATATCTCGGGTTCATAACGATGGCACGGGCAATGGCAACGCGTTTTTTCATGCCACCGCTTATTTCGGAAGGCATGAGTTTGTTTGAATGCTGCAAATCGACTCTGCGGAGACAGAAGTTAACGCGTTCCTTTTTTTGTTGCCGTGTCTGATTTGTAAACATGTTGAGCGGAAACATTACGTTTTCTTCCACTGTCATGGAGTCAAAAAGAGCACCGCCCTGAAAAACAGTACCTATTTCCTGTCGGATTTTTTTCTGATCATATTCATTCATCGCAGTGAAGTTCCGCTCGTCGAAAAAAATCTCTCCGTTATCAACCTTATGAAGACCAAGCAAACACTTCAATAGAACTGTTTTGCCTGAACCGCTTTGCCCAATAATCAGATTGTTTTTGCCGGGTTCAAGTTTTACTGAAATGTTTTTCAGCACCTGTTTTCCATCGAAGCTTTTGTTGATATTGCGGACTTCGATCATGTGAGCAGGATTTGAGTGAGAATAACGTTGAACAGAATGATCATAATACTGCTCTGAACCACGGCTTTTGTGCTTGCTCGACCAACTTCGAGTGCTCCGCCGCTCACAGAATATCCAAAAAAGGAACTGACAGATGTGATGATAAATGCAAAGAAAAGAGATTTGATCAACGAATAGAAAACTTCGAAAGGAATAAAGAATGAACGTACGCCGAGCATGTAGGTATCAACGCTGAAAAGGCCAGTGAGAACGGCCACCATATAACCACCCATAACACCCAGAAACATTGAAATAACAACCAATACCGGGAAAATAAGAACAAAGGCAACAATTTTTGGCAAAATGAGAAAGTTGGCCGAATTGATGCCCATTACATCCAGCGCATCAACTTGTTCGGTAACGCGCATGGTTCCCAGCTCGCTGGCAATGCGCGAGCCGACTTTTCCAGCCATGATAAGACTCATGATGGTTGCAGAAAATTCAAGAACAATGGAGGAACGGGTAATATACCCGATTGTATAACGCGGAATCAGCGGACTATCGATGCTGTATGCGGTTTGCATGGCTAAAACGGCGCCCATGAAAACGCTGATAATGGCTATGATTCCTACGGATTCAATTCCCAGCAGTTTGAATTCGATGAATACCTGATTGCGAAACTGGTCCATGCGGTCCGGCTTTTTGAAAACCCGAAGCATGAGCATGAGATATTCGCCAATACTGATAATAGATCTTCGAATCATGATGCGAATTTAGGAAAAAAAAATAACTAATAGAGGCTGTCTCAAAATTCAAACTTCGGTGGCTTCCTTCAGAATCAAAAATCAAAAATCGGATATCTCAATTCATCCGAAGTTCTGTTTCTCAGAGACGAATTAAAATGGTATTTTTGCAAAAAATTACTTTCATGCTTACGATACAACTGATCAGACAGGAAACCGCTTTTGTAAAGGAACGCCTTGCGGTGAAAAATTTTAAAAATATTGCACTGGTTGACGAGATTGTTGCGCTGGATGATTCTCGCAGAAAGCTGCAGCTGGAGCGCGACGATGCACAAAACGAGATGAACAGTCGTTCGAAAGAGATCGGTGTTGCCATAAAAGAAAAGAATTCGGTGCTGGCTGAGGAACTGAAGAACCAGACAGCAGAATTGAAAGAGAAAATCAGAGTGGTGAACCAGCAACACGATGATGTTGTGACTGAGCTGAACGCGAAGCTGGTTCTGTTGCCCAACCTGCCACATTCTTCGGTAAAATCCGGTCATTCGGCCGAAGACAATGAAATCATTCACAGCGAAGGAATTATTCCTGATCTTGGCGCAGATGCATTGCCACATTGGGATCTGACCACGAAATATAAACTGATAGATTTTGAACTTGGTGTTAAGATTACCGGAGCGGGATTTCCCGTGTACACCGGATTGGGCGCGCGTTTTCAGCGGGCACTGATTTATTATTTTCTGACAGAGGCCATCAAAGCCGGTTATGTTGAAATTCAGCCACCGCTCATGGTGAACGAAGCTTCCGGATATGGGACAGGGCAGCTTCCCGATAAAGATGGTCAGATGTATTATGCCAATGAGGATAATCTGTATTTGATTCCAACTGCAGAAGTGCCCGTGACAAACATTTACCGCGATGTGATTCTGAAAGAAGAAGATTTGCCGGTGAAGAATGCGGCTTACAGCGCTTGTTTTCGCCGCGAGGCCGGCTCATATGGCAAGGATGTTCGCGGGCTGAATCGTTTGCATCAGTTCGATAAAGTTGAGATCGTGCAGATTTCAACACCTGATAAATCGTATGCAATCCTCGAAGAAATGCGCGAACATGTGGCAGGACTGGTGCGCGGCTTGGGGCTTCCGTTCCGCGTTTTACGCCTTTGCGGGGGCGATATCAGTTTCACAGCAGCACTCACTTACGACTTTGAAGTTTTCAGCGCTGCGCAACAGAAATGGCTTGAAGTGAGTTCTGTGTCTAACTTTGAATCATTCCAGGCCAATCGCATGAAGCTCCGCTTTAAAGATTCGGAAGGTAAAACACAATTGGCGCACACCCTCAATGGAAGCGCGCTGGCATTGCCCCGCATTGTTGCTGCATTGCTCGAAAACAATCAAACTCCTGAAGGAATACGAGTTCCGGAAGTTCTGGTTTCTTTTATGGGAACCGATATCATTAAATAACCCGCTGTAATGAAAAATATAATTGTTCTTACAATTGTTGCCACTTTGTTTTTTGTTTCCTGTCGTCCGGCTTATGTCCGAAGAGGAGTGAAGGACATTCGGTCTGAACGATTGAAACTGGATGAAGCAAAACAAAAATTCGAAGTGCTTGATACAGCTCAGGTCCATGAAATTTATTTGTCCTATCTTGGAAAAATTGATTCAATAAACAAATATTTCAAAGACCAGTACAGCGAAGGTGCGTGGAAATTGATGACAGAGTTTGGCCAACTGAAAAAACCATTGAAGACTTATTTTGAACAATACGGATCTGTTGAAAAAGATTATTCGTTTGCCCTTGAGCAATTGGCCGATCTTGAGTATGACCTGAAGTCAAAGAACATCAGCAAAGAGTTGTTTTTAGTTTATATTAACCAGGAAAAGGACGCAATAGGACAATTGATCATGAAAAGCAATCTGATATCAGATAATGCGGTTCGCAACGTTAATCATTATAACCAAATCAGTCCGAAAATTGATAGTCTGGTGATTGTTTTCAAAGCCGGATTGAATAAATAATGAGAATACTTTTCCTATTCATATTGCTTTTGTCGTTGTATCCTGCTTTTGCGCAGGAAACAGAAAAAGAATTGCTGGCGCGCGAATACATGAGCGCCGGGGAATATGATAAAGCAGTAGTGCTGTATGAAGAGATTTACGCAAAGAATAATTCGACCTACATTTATGATAGCTATCTGGAATGTCTCATAAAAACAGAGAACTGGAAAGATGCTGAAAAGCTTACCCAGAAGCAGAAGCGTAATAATCCCTCTGTTCCGCGTTTTCATGTGGATGAAGGCTATGTATTAATGTTGCAAAGCAACACGAAACAATCCGATAAGATTTTCAACGATGCAATTAAATGGTCTTTATCCTCTGAACAGCTGATAACAGATCTTGCGGCTGCATTTCAGGTGAGGGAGCTTGATAATTGGGCAATTCAGACTTTATTGGCTGGAAAGAAACAGTTTCCTTCATCAGGAGTTTTGTGTGTGCAGCTTGCGGGTGCATACAAGCGTTCCGGAAAATATTCAGAAATGATCGATGAATATTTTTTGTTGCTGGAAAACCCAATGTTTGGAATTGCAGAGATACAAAAACGGATGCAAACTTTGTTGATGGAAGATGCCGAGGGCAAAGTTTCCGAATTGTTTCGAAATAAGCTTCTGGAGCGCGTTCAAAAAGAACCGTCCAACCTTGACTTTAACAGATTGCTCATATGGCATTACGAACAGAACGGCGATTTCGGGCGTGCATTTGTTCAGGCTAAAGCATATGATAGGCGTACAAAAAATGATGGTGACCTGACCTATGATGTTGCGCAACTTTGTGTGTCAAACAAAAAATTCAGCGTTGCTGAAGAAGCGCTTGCATTCATCGTCTCGCTTGGTCCTGAAAAACTTTTGTTTTCCGATGCCAACGATTTGTTGCTGGAGGTAAGATATCTGAAACTCACGGCCAGTCCAACATCAACTGTTGAAGAATACAAAGCTCTGGCAGATGAGCTGAAAACAGCCCTGAGCGCATCTGTCAATCGGCGCAATCGCTACAACATGCTTATGCGGCTCGCTTACATTGAAGCATACTATATTTCCCAGCCCGATGCTTCGCTGTCGCATCTGAACGAAATTATTAATTTCTCCGGTTATCAGCCCGTTGAATATGCTGAAGCCAAATTGTTGCAGGGCGATGTGATGTTGCTGAAAGGCGAAGTTTGGGAAGCCTCCCTGTTATATTCCCAGGTAGAAAAAGCGTATAAACACGACACCATCGGATTTTATGCGAAATTCCGAAATGCGCGACTTTATTATTTTCTGGGCGAATTTGATTTTGCATCGGCTCAACTTGAAATTCTGCGCGGAGCCACATCAAAGCTGATTGCCAACGATGCCATGGAGTTGTTTCTGGTGATTCAGGAAAATGTGGATTATGACAGTTCATATATTCCGCTTGAAAAATTTTCCAAGGCCGGAATGCTTACATTTTGCATGCGTTACGATGAAGCCTTGCTTGTTCTCGATACCATTTTGAAAAGTTTTCCGGCACATCCGGTGCTTGATGATGCGGTATATAAGCGTGCTGAGATTTATATGTCCCTGAAGCAATATGAAAAAGCGGCATCCGAACTGAAGGTGATTTTAAGCGCCTATTATTTCGACATTCTGGCTGACAATGCTCTTTTCATGCTTGGCAATATTTACGAAAGTTTTCTTCCTGACAAAGATCAGGCAATGAAATATTATCTGCAACTGGTGACCGATTTTCCGGGAAGCATTCTTGTAAACGATGCCCGTCAGCGCTACAGAGCGCTTCGTGGCGACAATCTGAACTAAATTATGTTACCGGTAAGACCAAAAAAATCATTAGGACAGCATTTTCTGAACGATCAGAATATTGCACGCAAAATTGCCGGTAGTCTGCAGTTTGCAGATGAAAAGGCTGTTGTTGTTGAAATTGGCCCTGGCAGCGGTTTTATGACGCAGTATTTGGTCGATCAGCCATTCAGATTGCTGTTGATTGAAACCGATCGGGAGAGTATAGAATATTTGCATCAGCGGTTTCCTCAAATGAATGAAAACATATTTCACCGTGATGTGCTTTCAGTAAAGCTTACGGATTTTTCCGAAAAACCTATGAGTATTATTGGCAATATGCCATATAATATTTCCGGCCCATTGCTTTTTATGGCTTTAGAGCAGCGCGACATGGTGAGTGAGTGGATAGGAATGCTTCAGAAAGAAGTAGCAGAGCGAATTACAGCAAAGCCTTCCACTAAAGCTTATGGAATATTGAGTGTTTTGCTTCAGGCATATTTCACGACAGAATTCTTATTCACAGTGCCGCCTTCAGTTTTTATTCCACCCCCCAAGGTGAACTCAGCAGTTATCAGAATGGTTCCTAAAGCTTCTGATGTACCTCAATGCGAATACGCACAGTTCAAATCGTTGGTAAAAACCGCATTCAATCAGCGACGCAAGACGATGCGAAATTCGCTGAAAAACTTTTTCGAGCCAGAAATTCTGACAAATCCGGTTTTCAATAAACGTCCGGAAGAACTGACCTGGCAGGAGTTTGAAGCCTTACTTAGTTTATAAAAAACTGTCGCGGAATTAATCCGCGACAGTCAAGAGAAAAACATCCGTCTGTACACATCCTGTGATTCAGCTATGCGTGAGCATGTGAGAATACAGTTGCGGGCCGCAGTGCTAATAACGCTTTCGACATTTCTTCAGCTTCGATGCGAATACGGGCAGTAACGTCAAGGAAGTAGATGTAATTGAGCCATGAATCAATGTAATCGAAAAAAGGTGGAAGCGTTTTGTAATTTTCGGGTTGCATCAGCGGAAACTTCGCAAATGTGTGATAGTAATAGTGGGAGAGTTCTAGTCGCGAACCACGGTCGTGTACTTCTTTGTAATAGTTTTTTTTGATCCTGATAAAATCAGCCATGTTGGCATATTCAAGATCTTTTAGTGTTTCTTCAAATTCACTGAAGTTGTGATAAATAGTTGAAAAGTAATACCTGGTAACGGCTGCGTCGCCTTTCATTTTTTCAAATTCATTCTGAAAAAAGTAATGATAAAGTACACTCAGTTCCAGACAGGATGTTTTGACTTTTTTTAGGTTATCCCTGAAATCTTTTTTGCATTTTTTTTGAACCTCATTGGCATATTTTTCAAAAGTACGTTTCTGTTTCCTATGGAATTTTTTTATAATCCCTATCTGAGCCAGCGTAAGATCTGACTCGAATGGCTTTGAGTCAATGTTTATATCGAACACAAAACCGTTACTCTTTCTGAATAATTGAAACATGGCTGTAAAGTATTTAAGGCAAAATGGCTATCTAATTATAAATATAGCAATAATATCGACAAAAGGCAAACAATAAATGATAAATATTAGTTTTGCGAGAAAGTTTAACAGGCACCCAATTCTAATTCTGAGAGACGGTCTAAAAACAGCGTATTGTTACGACATTCCACCGTTCCGGCCACAATTAACCCTCGAAGAGCTCCGAACTCTTCGAGGATTTTCTAAACAACAGGCCGGAACATGGAACCGTCGTAACAACGGCAAAAACAACGGTTCCATGTCCTTGCGCTCCTGAATCGCTTTAGGACGGTGGAATGTTGTTTTGCCTACGAATCATTTTTAGACAGACTCCAAGAATTATTTCAATTCTTCGTAGAATTTTGCCACAATTAATTTTGCTGCAGCATAAGGTGATAACTTTGAGGTAAACACCTTTTTTTCCAGTTCACCATTCAGGTGCCGGACATCAGCAGAGCTGGAAAAATCGGATTGCAGAATTTCGTTGATGGCCTGCTGATACCGCTTCACTTCCTGTTCGTGACGGAAAGAGACAAAGTATTCTGTTTTTTTGGTGAGTGCTATGTAATCCAGAATAGTATCCCAGACTTCGCCGATACCTTTGCCGGAAAGTGCAGAACAAAGGCCAACCTGAGTCAGCCATCCCGATTGGTGAGCCGGCATCAGATGCAGGGCGTTTTTTATTTCTGCGGCGGCAATTTTCGCTTTATTCAGATAGTCGCCTTCAGCCTTGTTAACAAATATTGCATCAGCCATTTCCATAATGCCGCGTTTGATTCCCTGCAACTCGTCACCGGCGCCGGGCAGCTGAAGCAATAAAAAGAAATCGACCATAGAGCGGGCTGCTGTCTCGCTTTGTCCAACGCCGACTGTTTCAACAATGATAACATCGAATCCTGCAGCTTCGCATAAAACGATGGATTCGCGGGTTTTTTGTGCCACACCACCCAGTGTTCCTGCCGATGGGGAAGGTCTGATAAATGCATCGGGATTCGAAGAAAGTTTTTCCATCCTTGTTTTGTCGCCCAGAATGCTGCCTTTCGAAATCTGACTCGACGGATCGATGGCCAGCACTGCCACTTTTTTGCCAATGGCTGTGAGAAAATTTCCAAATGCCTCAATAAATGTGCTTTTGCCTACGCCCGGAACACCAGTAATGCCAATGCGGATGCTGTTTCCGGAATAGGGCAGGCATTTTTCGATGAGCGCCTGTGCAATAATTTGATGTTCGTTCTTAGAGCTCTCAATGAGCGTTATAGCGCGGCTAAGCAAAACCCGGTTTCCTGAATTTATTCCTTCAAACAATTCATCAAACGTCGGAAGTTTTGATTTTTTCCCAGCCATTTGCCGGATAGCTTCTTCGTTGGTTTGCGGAGGCTGTTCAATTCCCTGCTGCACTTTCAGTGCTGATTCAAAAGGTTTTTTATCTTTCTTCATGACAGGGCAAAATTAGCTGCAAACCGCAATCGGACTACATTTATTTTACAAGAATTTTCAACCAGTCTTTTTCCAGCGATTCGACTGGTGTTTCAACGATGCGTCCGAATTCTTCATCTCCTCTGTAAAAAATGAATGTCGGAACAAGACTGACATTATATAAAACCAGTTCATCTTCAAAGCCAGACGCTGTCTTATTCTTGTCAACAGAAAAAATGCGGATATCTGCTTCCGGAAACCCAAAGCTATCGGCAATTTTCAGAAAACGTGGCACCTGCTCTTTGCTGTCGCCGCACCACGAGGCCATTACAATTACAATCCGGTAATCATTGCCAAAGGCAGCCAGAAGTGGAAGTGTTTCGGGATCCGGATTGTATGAACCGTACTCGAGAGAGTAAAACTCTGCAAAAACCGGGAGCATAAGCCCTTCGCGGTTGCATTCTCCAATCAGGATGTCTTTTTTTGCAATAGTGTCGAAAACGACCTGGTTCTGCTGTGCGTGTATGTTTGAATACAATGTCATTACGGCGATAAAGAAGAGTGCTTTGTACATAGGGTTGTCAGGTTAAAAAAAGGTTTTTTATCTTTGAGCAATCTAAATACCATGCAAAAACAAAATCAAATATACGATTTATTTCTGAAGCCCGGCAAGCACATTCTAATACTTGTTGACCCAGATAAATTCGATAAACAGGAAGCTGCAAATAGTTTCGAAAAACTAAATTCTCTTATTGATGTGGTTTTGGTTGGAGGAAGCTTGTTGTCGGAAACCCGCACAGAGACAGTGATTGAAGAACTCCGGGAAATGACTTCTTTGCCGGTAATCCTTTTCCCGGGCAATGCAATGCAAGTGACTGAAAAAGCAGATGCTATCCTTTTTCTGCAGCTTATTTCAGGACGTAATCCAGAGTTTCTGATAGGCCAGCATGTGCATGCTGCGCCATTAATTGCACGCACCAAACTCGAGGTTATACCCACTTCCTATATGCTGATTGATGGCGGCAAACGCACTTCGGTAGAATACATTTCTCAATCAATGCCAATTCCTTCAGACAAAACCGATATTGCCGTGGCAACTGCTTTAGCCGGGAAATTTCTCGGACACAAGCTCATTTATCTCGAAGCTGGATCTGGTGCACTGAATGCCGTTCCGGCTGTCATGGTCAGCGAAGTTTCGTCAAAAACAAATCTTCCAGTTATTGTTGGAGGAGGCATCAGAGATGAAAAAACCGCACTTGAATTATTTAGTGCCGGAGCCAACGCAGTTGTGATTGGAAGTTTATTTGAAAACAATCCGGAAGCGGTAGTGCGGATTGCGCAAAAAATCAAAAAGTAAAAACGAACGATAAATACTGGTATGAAAAGACTTTTCTTATTCCTCATTTTGCCAATTCTGGCACTGAATGCAGCTTTTTCGCAAAAACAGACGCTGTCGCTGGAGCAAATGTTTACAGACCGAAGCTTGTATCCCGGCTATGTGTCGGGCTTGCAGCCACATTTCTCGCAGAGTTACTTTACATACTCTTCTGATGAATATGAATTGAAAAAGGTGGATGCAAAAGGAAAAGAAACTGTGCTGTTTTCGCTTGCAGATCTTAATGCAGCTCTCTCAGGCGCTGGTGTTGCCGAGATGAAATATTTCCCCGAATATGAGTGGATGAATGATTCAAAAATCCGAATCGTTGAGGCAAATAAATGGATTGAAGTTGATGTGAACTTGAAAAAAGCTGAGGTAAGAAACTCCTGGAATAAAGAAGCGAAAAACCTTGATATGAGCCCATTGAACAACATTGCGGCTTATACCATCGATAACAATTTGTTCATTTCTGTTGGTGGTGCCGAAAAAGCCATTACTGCTGAAACCAATAAAGGGATTGTTTGTGGTCAGACCGTTCACCGCAATGAGTTCGGAATTGAAAAAGGTATTTTCTGGTCGCCGAAAGGAAACATGCTGGCTTTCTACAGAATGGATGAAACCATGGTCACAGATTATCCGCTGGTTGACATCAATGCGCGTGAGGCCGAATTGGCGAATACAAAGTATCCCATGGCTGGAATGACCAGTCATCAGGTGACACTGGGTGTTTATAACATTACCGCTGGGAAAACTGTTTTCATGAAAACCGGCGAACCTAAGGAACAATATCTCACCAACATCAGCTGGAGCCCTGATGAGAAGTTTGTTTTCATAGGTATGTTGAATCGTGATCAGAATCATCTGAAATGGAACCAATATGATGCTTCGACCGGCGATTTTATAAAAACATTGTTTGAGGAAAAAAGCGATCGCTATGTTGAACCAGCGACACCGTTTGTTTTTTTGCCAGGGTCAGCCGATAAATTTATTTGCCAAAGCCAGCGCGACGGATATAATCACTTATATCTTTTCAATACCGAAGGAAAACTCTTGAAGCAGCTTACAAGCGGTTCGTGGATGGTTACGGAGTTTGGTGGATTTGATGCGAAAGGTGAAAAAATATGGTTCACTGCAACAAAGGACTCGCCGCTTGAAAATCATGCCTATATTTTGAATATTAAAGATGGAAAAATTACGAAAATTACTGCTGAGTCAGGTACTCATACAGTCTTCCTGACAAAGGATTTTTCATTGGTGTGTGACTATTTTTCATCAGTTACGATGGCTGCATCGTGCAGTATGAAAACAACTGCGGGAAAAGAAATAAAATCTTTACTGAAGAATGAAAACCCGCTTGAAGACTATGCTGTACCGACTCCGGAATTTTTAACGCTTAAGGCAGAGGACGGAACACCGCTCTACGGGCGACTTTTGAAGCCAGTTGATTTTGATTCGACCAAACAATATCCTGTGATTGTGTATGTATACGGAGGCCCGCATGCACAGCTGGTTAACAACAGTTGGACGGGAGGTGCGGGTATGTTTCTGTATTACCTTGCATCGAAAGGATATATTGTATTTACGCTCGACAACAGAGGTTCGGCGAATCGCGGACTGAATTTCGAAAGCGCCATTTTCCGCAACTGTGGGACTGTTGAAGTTGATGACCAGATGGTAGGTGTCAATTGGCTCAAAAGCAAGTCCTGGGTCGATCAAACCCGCATGGGCGTTCATGGTTGGAGCTATGGCGGATTTATGACCATCAGTATGATGCTCAAACAGCCGGGTGTCTTTAAAGCTGCGGTGGCCGGTGGTCCGGTGATTGACTGGAAATATTATGAAGTGATGTACGGCGAACGCTACATGGATACACCCGAGTCAAACCCCGATGGATACAAGAATGCAGCACTTACCAATTATGCAGACAAACTTGATGGTCGCTTATTGATCATACAGGGGTATCAGGATGCGACCGTGGTTCCGCAGCATTGCCTTTCGTTTCTTGAAGCGTCAATCAAAGCTGGTAAACTGGTCGATTTTTTCATGTATCCGAATCATGAGCACAATGTACGCGGCAAAGACCGGCTGCATTTGTACAGGATGATTGATCAGTATTTTGAGGATCATTTGTAAATACGAGATCAGAAATACAAGATCAGAAATACGAAATCAGTGGAAATGTGCTGCCCTCGTAAAACGTGACGTGTTCGCCGATGTGGCGCGTTGCGCCTGTGGGAATATGAGCGACGTTTTGAGATGCGAAAATTTTCAGCAATCCTTTTACCTGATTTATTATCGAATCACAGGAAAATTATTGTGTGAGAAAACAGATCAAATCTGTTAAACGACTATTTCACAAACCTCATAGTTTGCACTCCGCTTTCAGTCTGAATCTTCACAAAATAAATACCAGCCTCATATTGGCTGACATCAATGGTATTCTTCGCGCCGGACATGTTATCCTGCTTTAACAGTTGCCCTTGCGAATTTGTGATAGAAATCAGATAGTTTTGATTGTATGAAGATTCAATGAATAATTCACGTTCAGCCGGGTTGGGATAAATGATAAACGGATTGTTGTTAGAATCATCAATGCCTGCAATTACTGATGCAAGATAGTTTGAACGTACAAGGTGATCCGCTTTTGCTGAGCAATCGGGTGTTTCGAATCCTATGAAAAACTTCACAAACAACGGTGAGGGGCTCGGGTAATTATAAAAATATGTATTGCCTGGCACACTGCCAATTTGAATCACTTGACCACTGTTCATAATTCCATACAGACTATAGTTTGCAACAGGCAGACCTTCATAAGCGCTCCATGTAAAACCATACGTGTTCGATGGCTGATCGTATGCGCTGAGCAAGGTAATTGTTTTGTGATAATCAGACATAATTCCTTCATTACTACAACTGTCTGTCACTGTAATTTTATAACTATTGCTCATTGCTTGAGGGTTCGAATTTGTGTCAATAAAGTTAGTTGTGGTCGAAGGCACTTGCCCAATTAGATCAAAAATATTGGTGGACACCTCGCTATAGATATATATACTGTCCGATCCCGTAGGAGGCGTATCCCACACAATTTTATTTTTATATGTGAGTGTGTCAAACTCAACATAGCAGATGTTATGATTAAATACTTCAGAATACGTGAATAATGCAGTCAAATTCACATTATTGGTGGCTGTAAATGAGTATGATGAGTTAAATGAGACGGTATTCGATCCGATTAACCATTTGACAAATGAATAACAGGAAGATGCAGGCGTAGCTGTTACTGTAACGGATTGATTATATGTATATGTGCCAGCTCCACTAACAAATCCTTGATTTGCTGGATTTGCTGTAGTGGTAATGATATATGACTTGGGGGTAAAGTTGGCGATCAGACTCCTGTCGCCATTAACGGTAAAAGAATAGACTGAATTTGTTGACACCACAGTTACATTTTCTGTCCAATTGGCAAATGTGTAATGAGAATCTGGTGTCGCAGTAAGAGTATCTATTAATCCCAATCCACAGGGCCCTGATCCGGTAATGCTTCCTGCACCTGAAGGATTAACTAAAACATTAATAGTATGAATCAGGGGTAGTTTAACAATCCAATAGTCCCTATCCCCGTGATTTCCGGTCACATCCCCATCGGTTGAATTGCTATAACCAGCCACAATATATCCGTAATCGGAAGTTTGTTGGATAGAATAGGTAATCTCTTCATTACTACCCCCTAGTAATTTGTGCCACAGGATATTACCGGTTGAGTTTAGTTTAATAATGCAATAATCAATTCCACCATGATGAATTCCGGACATGTCTCCATCGTTTGAACTGGTTACTCCCGCAACAATGAAACCCCCATCTGAAGTTTGTTGGATAGAAGTAGCAACATCAGCCCCACTTCCCCCTAATGATTTTTGCCAGATTGTATCACCTACTGGGCTTAACTTAACAATCCAATAGTCGTCAGAGCCATTATTCCCGGTAACGTCGCTATCATTTGATCCGCTATAACCGGCAACAATAAATCCCCCATCGGAGGTTTGTTGGATTGAATAAGCTACATCTGTGCCACTACCACCTAAGGATTTTTGCCACATTAGAACTCCTGAAGAATTTAATTTAATGATCCAATAGTCTTCATTGCCATGATTTTCTGTTACATCACCATTTGTTGAAGAGCTCACGCCTGCAACAATATATCCTCCATCAGATGTTTGTCTAATTTGATAGGCAAAATCGTCTCCACTTCCACCCAATGACTTCTGCCAAATAAGGGTTCCAGATGAATTGAGTTTAACAATCCAACAATCAAAATTACCATGGTTTCCCGTTACATCACCATTAGTAGATTGGCTAGATCCTGCTATTATATATCCTCCATCGGAGGTCTGTTGGATAGTAGAAGTATAATCTTGTGAGCTCCCTCCTATTGATTTTTGCCATATAATAGTTCCAGAAGAGCTTAATTTAACGATCCAATAGTCATAAACGCCATGATTTCCTGTTACATCGCCATTTGTTGAACTACTGTAACCAGCTACAATATATCCGCCATCAGAGGTTTGCTGAATTGAATTAGCCATGTCAGATAGGCTCCCTCCTAATGATTTTTGCCAAATAGTATCTCCGGTAGAACTTAACTTTACAATCCAATAGTCTCCATTGCCGTGATTTCCTGTCACTTCACCATTAGTTGATCCGCTATAACCAGCCACAATATATCCTCCATCGGAGGTTTGCTGGATTGAAGAGGCAATCTCTTCATTACTCCCCCCTAATGATTTTTGCCAGCTAATTACAGGATTTTGTGCGTGCAGGTTTAGTGCTAGGAGGGTGGAGAATAGAAGAGTTAGGGTTTTCATGCGAAAAAACATTTGATTAATACTATTTGTCAAAGAAACAAGAATTGCCAAAAACGTCCAAAGAAATTAATTTATACATCGAAGGATCTCACCAAATACTTTTGGAGTGAAAATCCAGTATAAATGTCCGTAAACAAATTGTCTTCCTGATTTGAAATTGCCAGATTTGCGCGTTCATCCTTTGTTCTGAAATTATTTGCAATGATTGTGAAATCAGGAATAATAAAATAATACAATCGTTTAATTCTGTTGTCATACAGTAAAATGACAACTCTTGTCTCATTCAATCTGATGTTTACCCACCAAACATCGGTTCTCCTGCGATTAATATTTGAAAACACACAATACTCGTTTCTTAAATCGATATTGTGATTTCTAAGAATCAGAATAGCTTCTCTTTTGTTCATTTTGTTTTATTTATAATTTGACATTGTGGTTGAAAATTTGCACGAGTCGTCGAAGTTATACATCACATCTTTGTCTCTAATTTGCAGTGTTTCTATCATCAGGTTTGTTTATTCGATTTAAAAGAATTTTATTGAAGAAAAAAAGACTTATTTTTTACTTTTTAACAATAAAATAATCATTACTCTTTCACAATTTTCAGGAACTGCTCATCCTCTCCATTCTTAAGTTTGATCACATATACCCCCGGAGCAAACTCTGCAGATGGCACAATCGTTTTGTTGGAAACAACACCCTCATAAACTACCTGCCCGACAGAGCTTAAAATTTCAAAAGAAATATTTTCAGAATTATTCCCGGGATCAATTATTATTTCATTTGAGAAAGGATTTGGGTAGATTTTCACTACCCCATTATCGAATGCTAACTCTATCCCAGCATTTGAAATTGTTATAATATTTGATGGATTGGAACTGCAGTTTAGCAAAGTAACGATTACATAATAATCGCCATTTGCAGTAAAACAATAATCCTGATCTGTTGCTCCAGTAATGGCTCCATTTTGATCATACCATTGATTGCCTGAAGGTACATCTGATAGTAAAACCCCACCGTTCAATGTTATGGCTGGAGTTGCGGGTTTTGCGTTAACAGTAACTGGTAATATGGAAACAGCACCATCTCCGCAAGAGTTTGTGCCTTTAACTGTAATGTTTCCAGAAACAGCTGATGCGTCGAAATCAACTGTTATGCTATTTGTTGTGCTTGTTCCGGCTGCTCCGGCAGGTAAAGTCCATACATATGAAGATGCATTTGTTATTGCTGGCGCCGTATAAGTCACAGCGGTTTGCTCTGAACAGACACTGGCTGTTCCAGAAATTGTTCCTGCTGCAACGGGCAAAGGATTTACTGTAATAGGCAATGTGGCTACAAAACCAGCCCCACATGCGTTTGTGCCTTTAACGGTAATGTTGCCGGTAACAGCGGATGTTCCAAAATTCACGGTTATGTTGTTTGTTGTACTTGTTCCTGTTGCTCCGTTTGGCAATGTCCAAATATACGAAGTTGCGTTTGTAATTACGGGCACAGAATAAATTACGGTGGTTTGCCCCGGACAAACACTTGTAGCCCCTGTAATTGTCCCCGCTGCACTTGGCAAAGGATTTACAGTGACAGGTAAAGTAGCGACAGGTCCATCACCGCATGCGTTTATACCTTTAACAGTAATATTGCCAGAAACAGCAGATGTTCCGAAGTTTACGGCGATGGTGTTTGTTGTGCTCGCACCTGTTGCTCCGCCAGGTAATGTCCAAACATATGAAGTAGCTCGAGAAATTGGAGGAATAGTATAAGTTACGGAATTTTGCCCCTGGCAAACAATGGTATTCCCTGATATTGTTCCAGATGATAATGGCTGCAAAGTCGAAATTATCAAATTAACAGTTATAATGCTGTCACATCCCATTGAATTTGCAATAACAGCCGTCTTAATTCCGGATGTGGTATAAATCTGATTATCTGGTGCAGTATAAACTTTGCATGCATCCACTGTTATGCTACGGTATGTATTAATGCATGAAACACATACTCGTGCAATATAGTTTCTTACCGTTCCATTATAGTTTGTAAAATCTCCTCCGATAATTATTTTTCCATCGCTTTGAATGGCGGTTGTACGAATGGCTCCGTTTGCTCCGCTGTCCGGGTTAAATGTAACATCTAAAGAGCCGTTGGCGTTAATTCGTGCAATGTGATTTCTTGCTGTTCCATTATAAGTCGTAAAATCGCCGCCGATAATTATTTTTCCATCACTTTGAATGGCGGTTGTATAAACAGTGCCGTTTGTCGCACTAGCGGGGTCAAATGTAGTATCCAGAGATCCATTGGTATTAACTCGTGCAATTTTGTTTATTGTTGTTCCATTATAGTTTGTAAAACCCCCTCCCAAAATTATTTTCCCATCGCTTTGAACGGCAACACTATATACAAAGTTGTTTGTCCCACTTGCGTTAAACGTATAATCGCAAGACCCATCGGAATTAACTCGGGCAATATTGTGTCTTGTCGTTCCGTCATAGAGACCGAAAGTTCCCCCAATAATGATTTTCCCATCGCTTTGAACAGCTGAAGTTATAAGATCGGTGCCAAAAACTCCTGAGCCAGGGTTGAACGAAGCATCCAGCGATCCGTCAGTATTAAGACGAGCAATTCTCATTCGATCTATTCCATAATAGGTCGAGAAGTTTCCCCCGATAATGATTTTTCCATCGCTTTGAACTGCTGTTGTTAAAACGTAGGAGTTTGGCCCGATTAATGGCCAAAATGAAGCATCCAGCGTCCCATCCGAATTAATTCGCGTAATATATTTTCTTTCAGTTCCATTATAAGATAAGAAGCCCCCCCCAATAATGATTTTTCCATCGCTTTGAACTACTGTTGTAAAAACGCCGGAGTTTGGCCCACTGCCGGGATTAAATGTTGCATCAAGTGATCCATCAGTATTGATTCTGGCAATATAGTTTCTTGGAGTTCCATTATAGACTGTGAAATCTCCTCCGATAATTATTTTTCCATCGCTTTGAACAGTTGTTGTGCGAATCAAGCCGTTAGCCCCCTTTCCAAAGTTGAACGAGAAATCCAGCCAGCCGTTAGAATTAGTTTGTGCAATATAGTTTCTTGTTACTCCATCATAAGTTGTAAAGTCCCCCACGATAATGACTTTCCCATTGCTTTGAATTGCGGTTGAATTAACGCAAGCTGTATTGGTACTGTTCTCTACACCACTGCCTGGGTAGAATGTAACATCCAACGAGCCATCAGCATTAATTCGTGCAATTCCGTTCCTTACTGTCCCATTATAAGTTGTGAAATCACCCCCGATAATTATTTTTCCATCGCTTTGAATAGCTGTTGTTCGAACCACGGTGTTTGCCCCGGTGCTTGGTAGGAATGTACCATCAAGCGATCCATCGGCATTAATTCTGGCAATTTTGTCCCTTGCCCATCCATCATAGGTTGAGAAATGCCCTCCAATAATAATTTTTCCATCGCTTTGAATGGCGGTTGTCAGAATGGTTCCGTTTGCCCCGTTTCCAGGATTGAATGTGGTATCCAATGAGCCATCAGCATTAATTCTGGCAATTTTGCTTCTTGTAGTTCCATTATAGTTTAAGAAATTCCCTCCTATTATTATTTTCCCATTGCTTTGAACTGCAATTGAATAAATGTAGAAATTCGTCCCACTTCCAGGGTCAAATGAAGTATCCAAAGATCCATCTGTGTTAATTCTGGCAATATAGTTCCTAGTAGTTCCATTATATGTTGTGAAGTTTCCTCCTATTATTATTTTCCCATCGTTTTGAACAGCAATTGTATTAACTGTGTTGTTTGCTCCACCTGCGGGGTCGAATGTAGCATCCAAAGAGCCATCGGCATTTAGTCTTGCAATTCTGTTTATTGTTGTCCCATTATATATAGTGAAACTCCCCCCAATAATGATTTTCCCATCGCTTTGAATGGCGGTTGTCAAAACTGTACCTGTCCCGGTACCGGGATTAAATGAAGCATCCAATGACCCGTCAGTATTAAGGCGGGCAATTCCTTTTCTCGTCATTCCATTATAGGCGGTAAAACTCCCTCCGATAATGATTTTTCCATCGCTTTGAACAGCCATTGTAGATACTGCACTGTTTGCACCGTTGAAGTTGTGGTCCAATGTGTTAAATGTGTGATCGTTGCCTCCAGACTGTGCTTTTGTTGTAGTACAAAAGACCGAAAAGAAAAGTAATACTATAAGGAATGATATGTTTTTCATGTGGGTGGATTTAAAAATTATTAGATCGTCGTTAATTAACAACCTGTTTTAACAATTATGTGTTCTTTAGAGTACAAAACCAAATGAAAGTTTATGTCGATAAACATTTTTTTACTTATTTAAACAGTCAAGAATCCTAATTAATATAAAGTTAATGAAGTAGTTGTGTTTTGATTTATCATTTGTTATATACTCATTATTTCTTGCGAATATTCACAACAAACTCAAAAATCGCTATGAAGAATAATGTTGCGAGCGCCTGAAAGAATGCGTGTTTGAACGTAAGAAAGAAATGACTGAATCTGAAAATATCCAAATAGAAAACAATAAGACTGTGAATTAAAATGGTGACACCAGCGTAGGTGATGAACCATTTCCAGCCGAGATCTCCCACGCCTGGCTGCAGTCCTGATTCATATTCCCGTTTGGAAACAATTGTGCGAAGCAGAACCGGCCGCAAAAAAGCAATGGCAGTGGTTGCGGCAGCATGTAAACCGCCGGTACTGACGAACAGATCCTGAGTGAACCCTGTGAGAAAAGCAAGGATTAATGCAATCCACATGGGTGTTTCGAATGGGATCAGCAGGATGAAGTAGATGTAAACGTAAGGATTAATATATCCGAACAGATTGGTATAATTAAATATTGTCACCTGCAGTAGCAAGACGATCAGAAAGCGAAAGACATTCGTCAGAATAAGCTTATTGTTCATGCTTTTCCTCCTTCAGTTTTTCGAGTTCATCGAGTTCGCCTTTAATCAGATTTCGGATGATATAAACCGACGAGAGATTACCAAAATCTGCTGCAATCCGGTATCGGACATTATAAAATGCGCGGGTGGCGTCGGTGCTGAATTCAGTTACATAGCCCACTGGAATTCCGGCCGGGAAAATACTGCTGTAGTTGCTTGTCAGCAGCGTATCGCCTTGTTTTAACTTCACGTGAACAGGAATGTCTTTCAGAATTCCGTAAGCGTAATTTGCGCCATCCCACGTACAAGTGCCGGTCACGTTCTTATTTTTAATGGTTGTACTTACGGTTACTTCGGAGTGGAGGACCGACTTTACGAGGCAATAGTTTTTTGAAACATGGTCGACAATACCAACAACTCCGGCTGGTGAATACACACCCATCCCTTCTTCTATACCCTGTTCATAGCCTTTGTCAAGCGTGATAAAATTATCCTGATAACTGATGGTATAATTGATGACGCTGGCTGTCAGAAACTCAAATTCCTGCCGGTACAAAGAGTCATTCACGGTGAAAACCCGTTGGTCGGAAATGATGTAAGAGTCTTTAAGATGCTGACGCAGGCTCATGTTTTCTTCAATCAGTCTGCGGTTTTCTTCGCGAAGATTAAAAAACGAAACCACATCAGAGCGAACACTCATAATGCGGCTGTTGATTCCCATGAAAAATTGAAACGACGTTGCGCCGTGAAACGAACTTTGGTTGAAAGTGAATAGCAGAGCCAGTGTTTCGAGAAACAGGAACAGCAACAGAATGCGAATGCTCTTTATAAAATCCAGAAGATTTCGCATGACTGAGCGTTCGTTTATTTAATCAGGAATGGGAATTTGTCGAAATTTTTAAGGGCAATACCGGCACCACGTGCAACTGCGCGCAGCGGATCTTCGGCAACATGAACCTTCAGTTTTGTTTTTTGCTCAATTCGTTTGTCGAGTCCACGGAGCAAAGAACCACCTCCAGCCATGTAAATACCTGTGTTCAGAATATCGGCCGAAAGTTCAGGAGGCGTATTCTCAAGCGCGTTGAGAATGGCCGCTTCAATTTTGCTGATGGTTTTATCAAGTGCCTGAGCGATTTCGGCATACGACACCATGACTTCGCGCGGAATCCCCGACAAAAGGTGACGACCATGCACAGGGAAATCGGGCGGTGGATTGTCGATTTCGGCCATGGCGGCTCCAACCTCAATTTTTACGCGTTCTGCTGTGCGTTCTCCAATGCTCAGGTTATGTGCCTTTCGCATGTATTCTTCGATGTCGGCGTTGAAATCATCACCGGCAATTCTTATACTTTTGTTGCTTACAATGCCACCGAGGGCTATTACAGCGATTTCGCTGGTACCGCCGCCGATGTCAATAATCATGTTGCCGGATGGTTCAAGCACATCGAGCCCGATACCAATTGCTGCTGCCATAGGCTCGTGAATAAGCCGTACTTCCTTTGCTCCGGCCTGCTCAGCTGAGTCGCGTACTGCACGCTCTTCCACCTCTGTGATACCGCTCGGAATACTGATAACCATTCTGAGTGAAGGCGGGAACAGCGGTTTGCGGGTGCTGATCATTTTGATCATCTCGCGCATCATGTGCTCGGCAATCATAAAATCCGCAATGACACCATCGCGCAGCGGACGGATTGTTTTAATGTTTTCGTGTGTTTTTCCGTGCATCATCATGGCCTTTTTACCAACTGCCATGATTTTGTTGGTTGTACGGTTGATAGCAACAATCGACGGTTCGTCAACCACCACCTTGTCATTGTGGATAATGACTGTGTTGGCCGTTCCGAGGTCCATTGCTATTTCTTTCGTCATGAAATTGAAAAGTCCCATAGTACTGTTCAGGTATTTTTAGTGTTTGAAATGTCTGTTTCCCGTAAACATCAGTGTGATGTTGTTGTCGGTGCAATATTTTACTGTGTCTTCGTCGCGGATCGAGCCACCGGGTTCTGCAATGGCAGTTACGCCCGCATTGTATGCGATTTCAGCGCTGTCGCTGAACGGAAAGAACGCATCGGAACACAGTGTACTTCCTTTAACGTCGAATCCGAATTTTGTTGCTTTGTCAACTGATTGCTTTACCGCATCAACGCGATTGGTTTGTCCCGTGCCACTACCAATCAGCAAACGGTCTTTCACCAAAACGATGGCATTTGATTTCAGATGTTTCACGACTTTCATTCCGAAGAGCATGTCGTCAACAATGGCTTGAGCCGGCTTGATACCTGCTTTCAGTTCCCATTGCTGCGGGTTTTCTTTCAGATGGTCGGTTTCCTGCCAGAGGTGGCCGAATGAAAGTTGTTTAATCATCGAGGTTGTCCGGGGTAATTGGTTGAGGCGGACAATTATACGGTTTTTCTTCGATGTAAGTTGCGCTAAACCGGCTTCATCGAAATCAGGAGCAATTAAAACTTCAAAGAAAAACTCATGCAGCTTGCTGCAGGTCTCAGCATCGAGCTTTTTGTTGAAAGCCACAATGCCACCAAATGCCGATACAGGATCGCAGCTGAGCGCTTTGGTCCAGGCATCGCCAACATTAGTTGCCTCGGCTACACCGCAGGCGTTGGTATGTTTCACAATTACGCAGGCGCAGTCGTCGAATTCAGCGAGCAGATCCAGTGCCCCTCCGATGTCCTGCAGATTGTTGTATGAAAGTTCTTTGCCATTGAGTTTGGACAGATAAGCATCCAGATTGCCGTAGAAGCGGGCTTTCTGCGCGGGATTTTCGCCGTAACGAAGTTCAGAACCTTTGCGGAGACTGAGTTTCATGGCATCTACATCGTGGTTGCCATTCATCCAGGTGAAAATCTGTGAGTCGTAGTGCGAAGATACTTCGAATGAGCGAGTGGCAAATAGCCGGCGCTGTTCGTGTGAGGTTTCGCCGCTTTGGAGAATATTGAGCAGATCGCCATAATAGTCAACCGAAGGAACAATCAGCACATCGATGTAATTCTTGGCAGCAGCGCGTATTAGGCTGATGCCGCCGATGTCGATTTTTTCAATCAGTTCAGCTTCTTCGCTGGTCTTTTTTAGGGTTTCTTCGAAAGGATACAAATCAACAACCACGAGATCAATTGCGCGGATGTTGAATTCCTTTGCCTGTTCAAGGTCTCCGGCATTGTCGCGGCGATAGAGGATTCCGCCAAATACAGCAGGATGCAGGGTTTTCACGCGACCATGGAACACGGGCGGATAACCAGTCAGCTCAGAAATGTCGGTAACCTTCACGCCCAGCTTTTGAATAAAATCAGCAGTGCCGCCAGTGGAATACAGCGTGACACCCAATTCATTCAGGCGATGGATAATTGGCTCCAGCCCCGTTTTGTCGAAAACGGAGATTAGCGCGGAAGTTATTTTTTTCCCAGATGACATAAAAACAGCGGTTTAATGCTTTTAAATTCAGGGTGCAAAGGTACGGTAAAATACCTTATAAAAAAGAAATTTTTGGAGAGGCTGAATTTCCGGCACTGATTAGTGGGAAATTGGCCAACAAAGGATAACAAGGCCCGAAAACTGGAAACCAGTTACCATAATGAGCTGAAAATTATTTGCACGGCGGCTGTGCAAAAACCGTGTTTTCGTTTTCAACCATTTCCGAAATTCTTTTTGCAATGTGAGCCCATTTAAAATTTTCGGAGATCAGTCGAATTGGCTCTTCAAAGTTGATGTCCTGGTGATACATCAATCCCTTCAATGCGCGCACTGAATTGGAATTTGAATATTTTTTCTGATAGGCAATCAGCATGTCGCGGAGTGACAGTTTTGTCGAGAGAAATGCAATATCAACGTAATCCTTTAAACGTGTTCCGTTATCGGCTATGGCAGCGAGTTTCATTGCAGCAATGTCCTGCATTGAATAAAGGCGTACCGAATATTCACCGGTGAAAAAATCCTGAAGCCGTGGATAATTGTGTGTGATAAAATCTGTTTTAATGCCTTCAATGGATCCTTTTAATGCGTTTTTTTCCAGCATATCGCCTTTGAAATTATACAATGTGCTCAGATAATTTTCAAGAGCCGTTGTGTCAAATCCATGATTGGAAAACATGTCCAGATCAATACTTTCACGATGTCCGATATAGAGCGACAAAGCCGTTCCACCGGCCAGGCTGAATGCTGCAAGATTCTGATCGTTCATCAGTAGCTTCAGCAGCGTAAAGGTTGCATCATTTATTGTTTGAGTGTGCAGCATTTTAATTCTTCTTTTTTTAATCCAAAAAATGCACATACAAAGGCGATGTCTTTGTCGGATAAATGTGGTATTTCGCGAATAATGCCGCGAATATTTTTGATGCCACCGTACAACTGCAGAATAGCGTAAAAATCATGTAGCCATCCGCGTTCAATCACGCGCTGAACGACCACTATGCGCATTTTATCCCAGTCGAAATTATTCATATTGTATTCCCACAGCAACGAGGGCGTTACCGTGCACGGCTGCTGTTCCTGCCAGTTGTCGAAATACATGTGCTGCGTTTTATGCAAAGATACGAAATCGGTTGATTGCCACGAATTCACCAAAACACAAAACAAGGTCGTTTTTTTACTGATCAACACAAATGATAAAAGCTGTGCTTTTGTGCCCTATGCCGCATGCCGCAAGCTTAATGCTACTCCTTCACAAACTTTCCTCTCAAAACCCGCTCCCCGCGCGCCTCGACGAAATAAATACCCGGCGAAAGATGGCTGATGTTAAGTGTTCTGACAAGTCCTTCTGTTATCAACATTTCGACTCCGCTCAATGTGACAACAGAAGATGCGGCATTATACACCACTATCACATAGTCTTCATTCTCTGGCAGCACGCAATGAATCTCGTTTTGAGCGGGGTTGGGATACACAGCCAGCAAGCCGCTTTCAGGAGCATATTCATTAATACCTGTTGTGATGCAGATTTCGGCACTCTCGCAGGTTCGTGCCCACGTAGTATCAAGCCCGAAAACACGATAGCAAAAGTTGTGATATTTCGGTACGGTATCGAAAAATTCATTGGTTGTAAGCATGCGTGGTGTGAGTTCCCAGAAATACCACTGCCCGTCTTTTGAGCCCTGCACATGATACCAGATGTTTGTTGTATCATCATCTAACCAGGTGAGATGTACAATGCTGCTGTCTGCATTGTAGGGCAGCTCTTCGCGCCAAAGGCCATACGGTGTGCCCGGCTTGCCACAGCCATTGCTGTCGGTTTTAAGCACCCAGGCGTATTGTTTGTAACCCAATGGTCCAGCACCCAATGGATAGAACCACCCGACAGCAGCAATGCCGCCATCTGTTGTGCGTACCATGCCTTCCATTACATCCTCACCAGACCACTGATAGTCGTTATACTTGTCCCCATCCTGTTTCCGGAATACACGAGTCCATACACTATCGCCGCTTTCCGTGATTTTCATCAGAAAATTATCCATAAATGAATCAGACGGATCATGAGCGATGATACCAGGCCCTTGATAAGACCAACCCCACCCACAGGCACCTCCCAAATAATAGCCGTCGGATGATGAAAGGATATTGTAAGCGCTCTGCATTATATTCGGACAGAAATATTTTTTACTCCATATTTCATTGCCAAGAGTATCGTATTTGCCAATATACATTTTGCCATAAGGTAAATCATTAATGGTTCCAGACGAAGGATCATCGGGCCAATAGTATTCATTAATCTGCCCTCCCAGCAGAAGCTGATTGTCGTTGCTAACTGCAATAGCTCCCAGATAACCACCATATGCTGCAAGAACTATATCCTTATTAAGAACAATTGTTCCATCTTGTTTTATTCCAATGAGTTTATTGTCACTATATTCCTGGTTTCTTTGTTTTAATGCAATAAAATAAAACACTTCATTAATGCTTACTATTGAACTTGTAAACATTGTTCTGTTATTTAATACTATAACCGTATCCCATTGCTTATATCCATTTTTGTCGGTTTTCATAATATAAAAATCATAAATCATTGTAGAGTTGATAGAGTCTGTTGCTCCAATCACAAGAAAACCACTATCCGAAGTTTGAGTAACATTGAGGAAATAAAAGAACGCCGTATCACCAAATGTCCGGATGAAAAGCGGAGAACCATCCTGTTTGTTTGCTTTTGTCAAAGTGCCCTTGTTTGGAAGAGACAGAGTCCCTCCACAAAAAACTAGGCATGAATCCGATGTGAAAATCAGATCACTTAATGTACTATTCCCGTCCGTTCCCGTAAAATAGGGCTGTTTCCATTGAAGGACATTACTTGTGTCGAATCTGGCAATATACGACTGGTAATTGTTTCCAAGAGTATCATCAGAAATATATAAAAAATAGTAGCCCGAACTATCAGACAGCAATGAATAACCTAATGAATAATCTGAATCCAGTTCTGGATAGTCTTTGTAAAAAGATTGTGTTTGTGCAGAAATGCTCTGCACAAACACAAAGGTGATAAATGTTAAAGTGACAACCAATCTCATGATTAACGGGTAATAAATAAATAGTACGGGTGATTACTGATTATCAATCCTACAAATGATTGGGTTTCCAAATATACACCAAATCTTTTCCAAACCAAATGTTTTATAAAATATTGTTTAATTGAATTGCCGTAAATGCACGATAAAGCGCGGAGGATTATAGGTAAAGTGTAAATGATATGTGGGGTTGTGGCCAAAATACCTAACCAGTTTTTTGAGTAAATCAATCATCGATTCAGTAATGGCTTCACGTAGAACGTGACAAGTAGAAGGTTTTCGATGAGTATCCATGTAATAAAAAAGGTCTTTGAGGAAGTTGCAACAAGTAGTCAAATTATATTTGCTACAAATTTTTAAATGTTCAACTT
>MEOQ01000006.1 GCA_001769275.1 Bacteroidetes bacterium GWF2_43_63
AGAGCTAACCAAAGAGGTGTTGTTGACACAAGTTTTTTCCTATTCAGATTGCACAAACTTTTTGCTTTCTCCCCAAGAAATTGATGTGACCCCAAAAAACAATCAAAATGAAAACAAGTATATCTATTTTGCTTTTTTATTGCCTTCTTTCTGCATATGGGCTAATAGATTATTTAAGATGTGGCTATCGGAGTCGAAGACTTAACAACTGGCATTTTCGGTATAAGCATTAATGTCAAACATTTACCGCCTGGTATTTATTTCATCGAGGCGCGCGGGGAGCGGGTTTTGAGAGGGAAGTTTGTGAAAGAGTAGTCTTTAGTCACAAAGATTTCCTTCACTCAATCGGAAACGACTGATAGAATTTCAACAGAGATATAGTCTCGATCCGCAGTTTTGTTTTGACAAACTTTTTGGTGTCGTCGTCCATGAGTTCACCAAGTCCATTGAGTAATCCTTTGTCACTTTTTTTCTCAAGAAGAACAATGCATTTTTGAATATGCTCTTCAAGCTTAACATTCATTCTTGATTCAACAATTTTGCGATTGACCGGAGTGCGCCGGTTCAGAAAAACCCAGCAGTCAAAAATGTCGCGGTTGGCAGTAGCAGTGCGGTCTGTCAAAGCACAAAGCCTGTGAGCAAACATGTCGGGCTCAGTCATTACTTTCATCCAGACACCTAAAAAATTTTTTATTTCATACCGATCGCCAAAATTCCGTTTCGATATTTCAACCGTTAGTTTTCTTTCTCCAATGCCGTAATTCAAAACGATGACCGTGCTGAAATGTTTTTTTGCTTCATCGAAAATACTTCCGTGCGAGAGCAGTAAAGACCGAAGTTTTTGATACACCAGGTCTTCTTTTGATAAGTCCAGTAAGTTGAAATCAAGATCGACGGAGAATCGCGGCAGATCATGAAAAAACAGCAATGCCGTCCCACCTTTGAAACCCAAAGCTGATGACAATTCTATATCGTTGTAGATATCTTTCAGAATCTGCATCATGAAAAACTTATGCTTGTTTATATCAATCATTTTTGAATTGTCTTTGAACTTTTTTTATTAATGCTTTTGAATTGTATGCGGGCAATAATTCCTGTATCAATTGCCTGTTAAGCGGCTTCAGATTGTCGAAAAAGAAATCGTCGTTCAGATACAGCAGGTCGAGAAAGGCCCGCTCCGGCGTTGCAATGTTTACTCCGTTTTCCTGTCTCAAAACGCCTTTTGTGTTGACCAGTGTCTGGTTTTTAATCTTTCTGAAAGAATAAATTTGACGATCAACTTCAATGGTACGCGACAGATAACTTACCAGAGTAATTCGACTGTCGAACTGAAACACAACGCCGGCTTTTTGTAAAACATATTCAAGTGAAATATATGCAGGAGCAAATATGGAGCAGGCCAGTTCTTCGCGATTGTATTCAGGTTGAGTATAAACTCCTTTACGGGGATTGAGCAATCGTCCTGTTTTTACAAAATAGTTCAATCGCTTGCTTAGCGATACAAAGTTTTGTTCGTTCAGCAGCATCGCCGTTTCCGGTAAAGTAAATACCGTTTTAGGATTACCGTAAAGTGTCGAAATAATGTCCATTATGATGAAATATGAACCAAAGATACGAAAAAAACGTATGTATAGTTCATAAAATGCAAATATTTTATTTCTCAATGGTGCTTCACGTAAAACGTGACAAGTCGTAGTTTTTTTTGACGGCTTCACGTAAAACGTGACAAAGTCGCCACTCAACCTTAAACTTAGCCTTAACCTTGATCTTATCTGACCACTAATTTCGTATTTTTGCAAAAAACAATTCCATGATCAACATCGAAAATGCTTATCTGTCGAAACTCATCATACACCGTGTTGGAAACAAAATGCTGGAAGACGGACTCACCTTGTCCGACGAGCTGGTGTCGCTCAGCGATGCCTATCTGAGTTCGCTTGGTGGCCCGCTGCTGGCGCCGTTTGGCAAAGAAGACCTGCTGTATAATTTTTATCACGATACCGATGTGAATCTGAACGTGATGTTCACACGTTGTAAGAAAATTTTCCGCTCGGTTGACGAAGAATTCATTGATGCCAGCGTGACATCTGCCAAGGAATTGTATGAGCTGATGCAGAATCCAAAGCTGCACGGCGGCGAATTCTGGGTGGCCTATTTTAAAGGCATTGTGGTCGATGACGAAGAAACCGATGCCGTGGCCTTTTACCTGATGGACGAGCGCAAGAATTTCGTCAAGCTTTATAACAAGGAAACCAATTATGCCATCGAAATGCAGTCTGGGACTGATCCTTCAGGGTTTCTGTCGGGATGTCTGATTTGCAATATGGCGCTGGATGAGGGCTTCATTGTTTCGGCCACGGGAAAGAGCAAAAGTCTGGATCTGCGTATGTGGATGGATAGTTTTATGATTCTGAAGCAAAACATCGACAGCTTTTACCGCACACAAATGGCCATGCGCATGTGCAAGGATTTTGTGATGGAGAAAATGCCGGAGGAGTTTGAGACAACACGTCCCGATCAGGCTGAGCTGCTCAATAAAAGCATGGAGTTTTTCAAAGCCAGCGACGAATTTGCCTTGAAAGGTTTTCAGGAAGATGTGTTAAAACAACCGGAACTCAAGGACAGCTTTACGCATTTTGCGAAACAATACTCGCGCGAGCAGGATCTGAACATGGGAGAGAACTTCCTGGTGAACGAAAGAGCTGTTAAAAAGATGGCCCGTCACTTTAAAAGCGTGATAAAGCTTGATGCAAACTTCCATATTTATGTTCATGGCAAGCGGGAGTGGATTGAGCGCGGGTTTGACGAGAATAGGAAGCTAAACTTCTATAAAACGTTTTTCGAAAAAGAAGACTAATTCGTCGACAATCATGTTAATTTCGTGGTATTATTACCTCGTCCTATTGACTTTTTGGTTTTAAGGCTATAATTTTAGTGGTTCGAAGGGAAAGTTAAATTCCTAAATAATTTACCATTAAAATTAATAGCCATGTTTGATGTAATTACACGCGAGTCCGTATCTGACGTTAGACAACAGCATTCGGTGCTGATGAACAGATACATGCCGGAGCTTATGAAAAGCATTTCTCCGATGGTGATGGTTCTGACGAGAAACCGTCAGATTGTTTATCTAAATAAAAGTATGGAGCAGTTTCTCGGGGTAGCCGATGTCAGCGATCTTCTCGGAACGCGGCCAGGCGAAGCTATGCATTGCGAATATGCCGATGCAAGCCGCAGTGGATGTGGTGCTTCTGTCTTTTGCAAGTATTGCGGCTTTAATCAGGCATTGTTTGATGCTGAAATAGGCAAACCTGCATCAAAATACGATTGTCATCTTTTGAATAAAGCCGGAAATACTTATAATCTGGGAGTTACTGTCACGCCATTCGAGTATATGGCAAACCGTTACATGTTCTGCGTTCTTGAAAACCGTGCAGATTCACATTATCGCGAGTTGCTGGAAAACATGTTTCTAAGCAATCTTAAAAACAATCTGTCGGCTATGCAATCTTTGGTGAAGGCCTCCGGTCATTTGTCGCTGTCTGAATACCAGCCGCTGATGCGGGCACAGCTGATGCAGGTGGAAGAAATAATAAGCCACTACGATATTCTCCAGAAAATGGAGAATGGTGAATCTATTCCGGGTCAACAGGAATGGTTTTCGGTGAAACAACTCGTCGATGAGGTGATTACAAATTTGCGACTGCGACAGGATTTGCGACTCAGGTATATTAAAAAGGCCATTCCGGACATGATGATTTTTTCTAACAGAATGTTGCTGGGCTATGTGCTTTCAAGTCTTGTGAAAAACGCTATGGAAGCCGAAAATGACCGCAGCGAGATTCTTGTTTCTGTCATCGATTCCACCGCGACCATTTCCTTTAAGGTCAAAAACCAGTCGGTTATGGACGAAAAGCAACAAAAACTCGTATTTACGCGATTTGCGGGCGGGGGAGAAGGAAAAATGGGTATCGGCACTTATTGCGCAAAAAAACTCGCCACAAACTATCTGAGTGGCAAAATAAGCTTTGTTAGCAACCGGGAAAAAGGAACGGTGTTTACAATCCGGATTCCGAAACTGATCAGAGATGATAGTTCAGCGTCAATTTGAATGTGATGTGCAACCTCTCTGCGTCGCAAAGCGACCTGAGTGCGTTACACGGATTCCCAAGCATGCCCGGGATAATAATTCAGCGTCAGTTTGAATGTGCTGTGCAACCTCTCTGCGTCGTGAAGCGACCTGAGTGCGTTGCACGGATTCCAAAGCTGATCAGAGATAATAATTCAGCGTCAGTTTTAAAGTGATGTTTTCTTTGGGAGTTGCCAGACGATAAGGTCCATAGCGGTACAAACAACCAACTCCGAGTGAGTAGAATCCGGCGTCGAGAATTTTATTAATCATCAGGCCTGATTCAAAATATCCTTTTTCCAGGGTTTTGAAGTCGGGAACTGAGAGATGACTCGTGTTTTTATAATCGCCCCAGGCAATATTGGTGACCAGTTCCGGGCTTGGCGAAAACTTCCGGTTGCCAAACAGCAATGACTCGAAAGAATGGCGTAGAAAAAGAAACACGCATTGCGTGCTGAAAAACTCATTCATGCGCATGGTTTCAAACGAACTGGGAGCTGAAACCGTGAAATGCCTGAACGATGCCGGCGCATTGAAAGCAAGTGATATTGGGACGTCGGGAGTAACAATTGAGCCTTGAACCATCCATGAAAACTTACCGATATAACGCGATTTCAGTGATTGCGAAATTTTAATCATGGCGGAGGTCCTGCGGATATTGCCTCCTGCAATGTCTGGAAAACTTTGTTTCAGGTCAAGCATGATCACCGGATTCGATGTGTTTCCGCCAATGGGCAGTGAATAATCTTCGGATTGTACAAATTCCATTCCTTTCGAATAGACCAGAAAAACATTCAGATCGCTGAGCACAAAACTGTGGGTGCCTGCAAATCCTGTTTCGGTATAACTCCCATATAAAACGGAATCGGGGGCTAAAAATGATGTGCGCGAAAGTCGTGAAGTGAAAGTCCAGGAACGGCCAGCGCGCGAATGAAAATCAAGAAAATACTGATTAAAATAATCCATCCGGTTTATCATATAATTACGCAGCCCCTCAAGCGACAGAATGCCATCCGTGTTCAGATCATAGCTCATGGAGCCACATTCACGAGTATCCTGTTTAAATCCTATCGCCATTTTTGTGTCTTTCGATTTTTTCAGATTGACATCGAGCCTGCCGCCGAATTTATGTTCATTATCCCTCAGCCCATATCCGTAATATCCGTAAAGACTCCAGCTTTTCGAAACACGGTAATTGGTCTTCAGTCCGAGACCGGGGCGGCCTCCTTCTACGACGTTGTTTCGATACAAAGAGTTGATTTCAATAGCCAATGGTCCCACGGGAATAAATCCGCTGAGCATGGTGGTTGTAATATCCAGCAGCCGGTCGAAATGCGCCTTGCGTCCGATGCTGTCGATCAGATGATAGGTGTTGATTTCTTTTTGCGAAAGCGGCTGCGGCCGGTTGTTTGCCCAAAATAGACTGTCTTTCAGTTTTGCATCGGGCTCAATGATAACTTTGGCTGCCGCAAAATCTGATTTTTTAAGCGCCGGATTTATTTTTATTTTTTTCAATTCAGTTACCCCGTGACCATAAACAGGGTATTCTGCAATTTTCAGCGAACTGAAAAGAATATCGGTGTGCAGCTGCGATGGGAACCAATGAACGGAATCAGGTCTTGAATAATTCTGCTTTATGCGTACCGACATTCCAGGTTCTTCGGCGATGGGTTCAGCCGTTACACACTGAAGCGCCCAACTGGCTGTATGAATATAAAGCAACCCTTTCAATGCGTCGAAATGTGCGTTGCGCCTTGGTCGGTATGATATTACAAAAACAGTATCCCTTCCGTCATAAATGGTGTCTTCGAGCAGAAAAAAATATTTATCCGTACTTCCGGGGCTGAGCGGATTGACATAGTTCTTATCGGAAATTGTGATAAGTGATTTATAGAATGAAAACGATTGGATCTGGCTCATCAACAACGTCAGCATCGGGTCACCAAAACCTGAAACCCGCGACGCAGTCAGAATTTCGTTGTCATTTCCCGGCTTGAGATATTTGCGTTCAGCCATGTTTTCCATCAGAAAGACATGCTGTTTGTTGAAAAACTGTTTTATGTCAAGATGTGCTGAATCAAGCTTGTAGTCTGGTGTTTGGAGTAGTGTATCCACTTCTGCCGTAACCAGAAATTTACTATAGGATTCATATGAAAATGCGTCGAGCTGATACGGATCGTTCTGCTTTCTGTGCGCAATAGCGCTGTCGATAATACGGTGGGCAGGATTTTCACCGGGCAGAATGATGACTTCGTTAAGCTGGATAGAAGATTTTTGAAGTTTAAAATTGATGACCGGGCTGCCGTTGGCTTCGATGGTGTCGGGTTTATACCCCACATAACTTGCCCTGATAAACCGAATCGGCTCCGTAGATTTTAAAACAAAATTCCCGTCTATATCACTGATAGAGCCTTGCAGAGAGGAGTTAATGACTATGTTGACAAAAGGCAGCGCAATACCTGTTTCAGCATCCGTTATCCTGCCTGAAACGGTGTGCTGTTGCGCCTGAAGTAAAACCGAAGACACAATCAAAAACTGAAGAAGAAAAAATAATTGTTTCATTGATATTGAGTACAAAAATAGTCGAATTTGTTTTTCAGAATATTAATTGCGTACATTAGTGGCTGCAAAAATCAATTCATGAGTAAGCCATTGATGTTTTTTATACTCTCCGCATTCGCATTCTCTCTGTTTGCGGCGCAACCTGATTCATGCAGCAGTCCGATGAAACGGTTCTGTTTTAAGGAAGGGGATAGTTATATCAGTTTTGGTTCAGGCTTGTATGGGCTGGCCAATGCAATCCCACGAAAACACTCGGTGCTGCAGGATTTCAAAAGTGTTGGAGTGCCGCCTTTGTTTTTCCGCTACGAAAAAGCAATCAGCGATTATATCGGAATTGGTGGAACAATGTTTTTTCACCTTCCTGCCTACAAATGGAACAAAACAATTGATGTTTATAACAATGCGACCTGGACTTATGAACCGGTTGTTTATGCCGAAAAATATTCAGGGCTTTCGCTTGGATTGCTGGGTCGTATGAATTTTCATTTTGCTACCACAAAAACAAGAGATACGTATTTCGGCCTTGGCCTTGGCTATGAGTTTTATATGATGAATTTTAAAAGCGATGATCCTCTGGCTAAGTCGCGCGTGCCCAACAGACCGTTGCCATTTTCAGGCGAGCTTGTTTTCGGTTATCGTAATTATTTTTCTGACAATACGGCAATCTATGCCGAAATCGGTTATGGCAAGATGCTATTAAACCTTGGAATTACCATCGCGCTGGATAATTGATTCTAGCGGTTGAGAATATAATCTTCAACAGCGACAGGAAACCACTTGTATTCGAGTTCGTGAACGCGCGCGGCAAGCGCTTCGGGTGTGTCGGCGGGCAGCACCGGACAATGTTTTTGCATAATGGTTTTTCCGTGATCATAGATTTCGTCCACCACATGTATTGTTATTCCGGATTCCATTTTTCCTGCAGCAATCACGGCTTCATGCACACGTTGTCCATACATTCCCTTACCGCCGAAATCAGGCAATAAGGCAGGATGTATATTGATAATGGCTTCAGAAAAGCGGTTGATAATATTGGATGGAACCATTTGTAAAAAACCGGAAAGCACAACATAATCCGTTTTCTGCTCCAAAAGCTTATTCAAAACAGCATCGCCTTCGCGAAAATCTTTGCGTGGAAATACAAAACATTCAACACCTAGTCTTTTGGCCCGCTCTGTCACTCCGGCTTCAGCGTTGTTGCAAATGATGTGTCCGATGCGGATATGTGGATGTGCTGAAAAATAGTTGATCAGATTCTCTGCATTGGAGCCACTTCCCGAAGCCCAGACGGAAATATTTTTCATGGATGAATGAAATTGAATGATGATAATTTGAACGCGTAACTAAGCACAAGTCCCCAGAAAAAATAGCGGCTGCGAAGATTCACACCCATAAATGATTTCATCATTTTCCGCGGAACAAAATACATTGACCAGGCAATAACAGCCAGAATCAATCCCATAAAAACCGGAAATCCAACCGCGTTGAAAAACGTAATTTTTTCGCCCTGAGAAAACAATTCCATTTCGGTAGAAAGCACGCCAACCGGCAAAGCGAGCATCATAACAAATGGAAAAACGAGAAAAAATCCGACAATTTTTTTATTGAGCGATGGCGTTCCTTCGTTTTGGACAGATTCCTTTTTAAGAATATACCAGTGTAGCCAGACCCATCCGCCCATAAATCCAAAGGTCATAATAATCACAAGAATAATATTCATGGCGGCAGGAAGAATTTCGGTTACTACCAGGGAAAAAATGGCCGCCAGCAATACCATGTTGAACAGTAACGCGATGTTGTCGCCGCCACTGAGTTCGATTTTTTTCTCGGCTCTGAAATTGGAACGATTAATCAGAAGCCCGCAGATGTACATTGTCAGCAATACAAGAATAATGACACAAAGAATGTTTGCGCTGCTTTGTGGCGCCGTACCGTTAGAGACAAAGACGGAATTGAACCATGGGATAAGAAAAGTTCCGATTAATAAATCTGCTACAACAACCAGTGCATCGAAAACATTGGACCAGAAACGGGGTGTCGTTTTCATGTGGTTTTGTTTTTCTGTAGCAGCAGCAGCTTGTGATATTTTTTGAACGAAGCTCCGGCCGACAACCACGAAATGGTGAACCCTGCTTTGCCGTCGAGCATGCCGAGTTTGAGAAAATAATCGCGTATAAATTTAAAGATGGTTGCAAAGATAATTCCAGGCCAGGACGTTCTGCGACCTGCTTCAAACATAGATTTGGCAAGTATATCGGTAAATTTCTGAATTTGTTTCAGATGATCTTCGCGGTTGTAATAGCTGTAATGCAGCAGATCGCCGGGCAAATGTTTTATGACAGATCCGCTTGCCATTTCATATCGGTCATGCGGGTTCAGTCCGTTCCACTGGCCATTGCGTCGGTCAACCAATCGCAGCTTTTGGTCGGGATACCAGCCGCAATGTCGCACCCAATGCCCGCAGTAATTTGTCAGTCGGTTCATGGTGTATCCGTCGGCATCGAAATTTTCTTTGACTTTACGGATGTTTTCGCGGAGGATTTCATCAGGGGCTTCGTCGGCATCGAGCGAAAGAACGTGTGGATATGCGGCCTGCGTGATGGCCCAGTTTTTCTGCTGAATATGTCCTTCAAAAGCATGTTCAATAAAACGCACGCCTTTTTCAAGGCAGATTTCTTTGGTGCGGTCTTTCGAAAATGAGTCAACTACAACAATGTCGTCGGCTATGTCGCGCACCGAATCAATGCAGCGGCCAATATTCCGCTCCTCATTGAAAGTGATAATGACAACCGACAGACTGATTTTCATGCTACAAAGATAAAAGTAAAAACCGACATCGTTACACGTTACAATTCAGCTATCAGCTATCAGCTTTGCTGTTAGCGGTATTGCGCTTATTCAACCTCTCTGTGTCGCAACTGTGTCACAGCTTGCCGCGTTTTACGTGGTTTCACGTGAAGCGACCTGTTGCGATAGCTATCGCAAGCGTTGAAGAAGGAGTTGTCATGGAATCTGCGCTGTGCGACGTTGGAAAACGTCGCACACCCCTAATTATCCATCACACCCGCTTCAATCCGGATATTCAGAAAATTTTCGGCAGGCGGTATCGGACAGGAGTATTTATGATTATAGGCGCAGTAAGGGTTGTAGGCCTTGTTGAAGTCGAGAATGTACAGACTGTCTTTCTGAATCCGGCAATCCATGAAGCGTCCGCTGATATAGGTTTCTACTCCATTGGTCAAATCGTTGAACGGAAGAAATAGATAATCAGCATATTCATCGGTGGTCAAAACTTCTACTCGCTGATAGGCGGGCAGGGAAAACGATTGCTCGTTGATTTTAAAATGAAAAACGCCGTATTGCCTATAGGTTGGCGTCTTTGTGCTGCTGGTTTTCATTATAAATGGCTCCGCGTTGGGCGTAATTTCAAGAACAGCATTTACGCAGAAATCCGCATTGGGTGCATAAAACGGCAATTCTTTAAACGTCGCACGGTCTTCGGGCGTCAGCGGCGAAGTAATTGAATCTGCATATTCTTTATTCATTTCCTGCTGCCATTCAATCACGCTGTTGTACCAAACGCTGTCGGTCTGCGCTAGAGCAGAAGACAAAAGATAAAAGGAAAAAGATAAAAGGAGGAGAAGGCGGGGCATGGGGGAGCGTTTGTGCAAAGATAAAAGATTGTGCGAAGGTGGGAAGCTTCGCATAGCTGTGAAGTAAACGCTGGGGCAGTCTCAAAACAGCGGTTTGTTACGACATGGAACCGTCGTAACAACTGCAAAAACAACGGTTCCATGTCCTTCAGCTCCTGCGTCGCTTGTGGACGGTGGAATGTTGTTTTTGTTACTGAAGACTATTTGAGACAGTCTCAGAAGAATGCTTCGCACAGTGCCGTTGACATTTCATTCCAAAAAAATACCGGTTTGTCAGAAATAGTTTTTATGTACATTCACAGTGTTTTTACTTTGCATGATCAGTCTTGTAAAAACCAAAAACATGAAAACAACGATTTTTTTATTATTTTTTGTATTTGCTGTTTCGCTTTTGTCAAAAGCTTCGGTGAACGACACCGTCTGGACTACCTATGAATGGGGCGGCTTTAAAGTAAGTATTCTCGGTGGAGATCTGTACTATTATATCACCTCTAAAGTGCTTATTGAACCCAATGACACGAATGAAGTCGCAGTGGTAAGCTACAATGGCGGACTTGTCGAAAAGACAGGAAAATACTCCTATTTATTTACGCCTCATGAACCAGGAATGACCTTGTTGAAGGTCAGTGGCAGAAGTTATCCATTGCAGGTTTTTCCCGTTCAGGACCCGAAATTGTATATAACAGGCAATTCAAGAAATTGGAAGGATGTCATTTCTGTTGAGGATTTAAAAAGAGCAAAGAGCTTTTCAATTAAAAATAAATCTACCAGTTTTCAATTTGTATCAGGTATTCTTGTAATCAAAACCAGGCAAGGGGACTTAATTGATATTCCCTTGAGAGACACGCTTCTGCCTTTAAAGCAAATGACAAAAAATGGTGTTTATGAACAGGGTCAGAAAATATATTTTGAAAACCTTCGTGTAAAAGACCCTGATGGATCTGATCGGTTTATTGACGCTCAGTCTTTTAAAATTGTCGACAGCTACGAAAACGAATTTGTCCGAAAAACAGTTTCGTTTCTTCCCAACAGCACAGATCTCGGATTGATGAAGACGGATCTGAGAATCAGAATTGAAGGACTGGCCGGGGAAAACGATGTTATGGCCATAAACAATCTTACTACTGAACTGAACGGAATCCTGAAAACAATTCAGGTAAAAGTTACAGATTATCAGCCCAGTCTGAGAATCGTTTTTGATACGACATTTTCCGATTCAACATTGATTGCCAGCGGATTTACACGGAATAGCGCCGGTTTGATTGCTCATAATACAAATATGTTTTTCCCTTTTCATGAGAAAATGATCATGTATGTGAATCCGAATGCCAGATATTATTCTGTTGCAGCTCTGAAGCGTAGTATTGTTGAGCAGCTTGGAAATTTCAATTATACAAACAGGATGATCGGGCGTGATAGTTCCATCTTTAATGGCGCAAGTGATTTGTCTTCCCTTGACAAATACATGCTGCGGCAAATGTATTCCGAAGATGGCGAATATCAGGTGAAGCAGATGCTGAATCAAAACGAAGCAGGTGAAAGTAAAACGGGTGTATTTATTATTACTCTGATGCTTTCAATTTGCCTTTTCTTCTTGTTTTCGGAGCTGTATAAATATTACGGATTTGATATCCGTTTGAAAAAAAGGCGCTTCAGTATTGTTGGAAAACTTCTGGAGGCCGCTTTGCTGGCTCAGATTCCGGTACTGACTGTATTGATTTTATTATCCGAAAAATTCATTGCGGGCGATTACCACGAAGCAGATCTGTTGCTTATTATGGAATATTTTTTCCTTCCGTTTGCTGTGTTTTGCACTCTCTTTATTGCTGCTGCAGAACCGCTTCTGAAGAGAATCCACAAGGCATGGCTGGCTGCTGTTTTCAATATGATATTATCTTTTACTGTGCTTTTTATTTCATATCAGCTGGTATATTTTTTAATTTCACCAGAGATGATTTCTTTGTCGGAAATAAGCTGGCAGGTGTTGCTGGTCGGATTTCTGATTGTTCTGTATCGCATGTATGTTCGACTGCAATCGCAGAAAATTGCCGGTTTGCTTCAACAAAAGGAACTGGAACTGAGTAAGCAAAAAGAGCTGAAATTCAAGTCCGATCTTAATGCATTACAGGCACGCATCAATCCGCATTTTCTGTATAACTCTCTCAATTCTATTGCTTCGCTGGCACACAGCAATGCCGATAAAACGGAAAACATGGCGTTGTCGCTGTCGAAACTCTTCCGCTATAATCTCAATAAAGAGGATGAAATGTATGCAACTATCAGCGATGAAGCAGAGATGGCTGCTACATATCTTGACATTGAAAAAATCAGGTTTGAAGATAAAATGAATTTCAGCATTGATGTTCAGGAGTCGCTCAGACAAGTTAAAGTTCCGAAATTTCTTTTGCAGCCACTAGCCGAAAACGCAGTGAAGCATGGTATTTCAAAATTGACCGGACAAGGCATTATTGAAATTCGGATATTTGAGAAAAACGAAAAAATTATTTTTGAAGTGGCTGATAACGGACCTGAGTTTCCTGGTGGTCTGATGAATGGTTATGGACTGCAGAATGTGTACGATAAATTGCAGTTGTTATACAAAAACCCATTCGACGTTGAGTTCGTAAATTCGCCTGAAAAGAAAGTTGTAATTACGCTGAATAATTAGAAAAAGTTATGACCAAATCATGGAAAACACTTATCGTGGATGATGAAAAGCCGGCCCGCGAGCGTCTGCGAAGACTGCTCGGGAAATACGATAACCGCTTTGAAATCATTGATGAAGCGGCAGACAGTTTAGATGCGGGAAAGAAAATAGAAATGCTATTGCCCGAACTCGTGTTTCTCGACATTCAGATGCCAGGCCCCAATGTGTTTGAAATGCTCACGGGCCTTGAACATAAGCCATCTATTGTTTTTTGCACAGCCTATGATTCGTTTGCCATGGAAGCTTTTAATACTTTTTCAGTGGATTATTTATTGAAACCAGTCGAAAAAGAGCGACTTGATCTGACATTGAAAAAACTTGAACACCTTAATTCATCGGCCTTACCGGATTTTTATCGAACCATTGAAAACATCGTGATTCAGAAACCCGTACCGGTTACCATCACGCATAAACTCGGAAATAAAATAATTCCGGTCAAGCTGGATGAAGTGGTTTATTTTGAAGCGAATGACAAATACGTGAACTTCTACAACACAGGAGGAACAACCTATCTCACTGATCAGACGCTCACTTTGCTTACACAGAAACTTCCAGAAAAGTTTATCCGAATTTCGAAATCAGAAATCATCAACAGCGATTTTATTCTGGAAATACAGAAATATTTCAGAGGCCGTTTTGTATTCATCATGAATGACAAGGCTTGCACAAAGCTCATCAGCGGTCTGGTTTTCGGTGAGGAAATCAGAAAGCGGTTTGAGATATAGACGACGCTGTGAGAAGCTTCGCATAGCGGAGTGATTTATTTATTCAATCGCGGGCGCCGGCAAAGACGTTTTATAAAATAATAATGTACACGAACACCAGTATAGAAGCGAATTCCGGAGGGTTCGGACAAATCTGTTGACATGGTTTCGAACAGCTCTACGCCGAAATGATAATGATCGCTCAGAATGATTCCGGTGCTCAGAGAAAATGATTCAATGCCCTGATTGTTTTGTACTGGCACCATGTATTTGAATTCGGTCATGAGTGTAATTTTTTCTCCATCGTACGGAAATAGGCGCAGGAAGCCGCCCATACGCCATTGCTTTTCCTTTTCTGAATAATCGGCTGCAAATCCATGAGTCTCCCATAAAAAATTATCACCGAACTGGAAAGACGTTATTTGTGATTTGGGATCTTTGAAATCAATCTGATGTGAAAGGGAAACATCGGCCTGCAGATTAATGGTTGCCCGATGGCTTCTTATATAGCACGTTGCATGTCTTCGAATGGACTGAGCTTCGGTACTGTCTCCACGCAGCATGAGCCACAGCAAGCCAATTAAGAGCTTTATGCGGATGATATGCTGAGCGATTTTTTGCATCTCCGGAGTTATTTTTTGTGGATGTAATAATGGACTTTCATTCCGATAAAAAATTTTGTTTCCCAGCCGGCCGTGATGTTGACATTGTAATTTCCGAAAAATTCAATGCTGGCCGGATATTTAGCATCCAAAAGCAACAGACCTAGAGAAAAGTTTGCTTCGTCGCTGCTGTATTTTGAAATGCCTTTCAGAAAATTCAAGTCTGCAACAATGTACAAAGGATAATAACTTCGGAGAGGATATGCCCTGATGGCAGGCCCGGCACTGAAATCATAACCGGGATAAAACAGCTGCGTTTCGATTCCCGCCGAAATCCAGCGGCGGCCGATTAACAATGATATTCCGCCCGCCTTTTGCTGCCAGTCATGACTTATTTTCCCATGTAATGAAACATCAGGTGAATACAGCATTTCGGGAATCTCGACCAACGTCATATAACACATCTGATAGCTGATCGATGTGTCAATCTGACATTCACCGGAATGGCCGCGCAGCATTAGCCACAGCAAGCCAATGAAGAGTTTTATGCGGATGATATGCCGTGCTATTTTTTTCATCTTTGTGCGGAGATTCAGCGCTATGCGAAGCTTAAGCTTCGCATAGTTATATACGCCGGTTATCGTTTCAAAAACTTTCCAACCAAAATATTTTCAGACGAAACAAGTTGAACGAAATATAAACCCGCTGGCAGCGCACTGATGCAGATGCTGTTCTGATTATTGAGGAGTCCGTTTGAAATCACTTTCCCCGACAAATCGGAAATAAAATACGCATATTTATTTCCGGAAGGTACATCCATGAAAATGAGATCAGATGCGGGATTCGGGTAAACATAAATGGTGCAATTTGTTGTCAGATCCTGAATGCCTGCATAGTTGAAAAGAAAATTGTAACTGAGTGTAGCAGGCGTTTGTGTGTACGCGGGACTGGTATTGTTGGCTACCGACATAGTGAAAACACCGGCTTCGGGAATCACCTGAATGAACTGCAGACAAGAACTCTGTGTCGATTGGGTGTACATGATTTCCTTATTGTCAACTGATCCGATATTCACGCCGTTGTAGTAGTGATTGATGGAGTCTTTCACATTGATGTAGCGGCTGCAGTAGTCCTGCGCGTTGTTGCGCTTGATGAAATTGTTGGCGGCGTAGAGATTGGTTCCGTCAACCGAATCAACGTCGTTGATGTTGCGGTAGGTGATGTATGGAATTTGCGGAGCGCATTCGGCCACCATTGAAATCAGTGTGTCGTTGCCTGCGGTTGAATTCGCAATGGCAGACACGATAAATCCTCTGGCATAACCGTTGGTATTGGCATCTATGGCCGCTTTCACATCGTTTACATTTGTTTCGCCGTCGCCGTTGAAATCACTTTTTTCAACCGCTTTGCGCAGGGTGAGCGTCATGGGTTCATATCCTTTGTTTGTTTGTGCGGTAAAACCGTTCACTGTATTCAGAAATAAAACAAGTCCGTTATTATTGAGTGCCTGGGAGGCCACCATCTGACCTGCAATACCGGTCATGAGCCAGGGTTGTTCATCAGCTTCGGTTGGAAAATGAACGACAACCACCTGGTTACGGGTAATAACCTGATTGAGCGAAATGGCATCGAGAAAATGAGAAATTACGGCTTTGCCATTCAGATCTGTTCCCTGTGTGGCTGCACCCCAATTCATCAGACTGGAGCACTGTTGTGTTTCAGGAAAATCTTTGACTGACATAAATCCTTCGAGATCTGTCATAAAGTTCACTACAAAAAGGTCGAGATAAGTAAGTCCTGTTGTGTCATACCCAGCATAGGCCACGCCATCAATTATCCCTCGTGCTTCCGTTATGTAAATCGAATCGACGCTGAAGTTGGCCGGATTTCCAACGATGGCTCTTGCAAACGGCATATATACGCCATAAGTTGGTTGAATATAATTGTCCCAGATATCTATGATGTTTTCAGCACAAAGATAACCATACGCAAAACCGCGCTGATAGTGGCCTCCAAAAACCTGAATCACCTTTATGTTTGCCGTGTCGGCCAGTATGATTCCGTTTACAGACTGTGCTTTGGCCGCAGTAAAAAACAGCAAGCAAAGCAGAAAAGAAAATACAATTTTCTTCATGGATATTTTTTTCTGCAAGGTAATAAATTTTAAAAAGTTGTGCGAAGTTTGTAAACTTCGCACAACTTTATTTATTTCCCCTCAATAATCTGCACCGCTTTTTCAAGCACTTCGTCGCGGCCATCGAGATAACCGCGCAGGGTGGGGGTTACAACCACATCGGGTACTATGCCTACACGCTGTGTTTCGGTGCCGTCGGGATAATAAACGCCGATGCCTGAAATATAAGTGGTGATTCCACCTGGTAAAGTGATGAGACTGACATTGCCATCGGCGCCCGCTGTAGTGCTTCCAACAACGCTTGCCACCGGCGATGCGCGAAAAGCCATTGCATGATATTCGGCACTGCTTTGTGTGGTTTCATTAACGAGAATGACCACTTTTCCATTGTATGCACTTTTCATTCCCGGCACTGAGAGCGGTTTTCCGAAGGTGAACATCCCGGGGTTCTGAATACTGCCATTCGAGAATTTCACAAACGGAGTCTTTTTAAGATTGAAATACTGACTAAGTGTGAACACGGTAAAATCGCTCGGGTAGCAACGGATATCAATTATAATTCCCTTGGTGAGACGCAGCTCTCCCATCATTTTTGAGAGTTCTTTATTGCTGGCTGTTCCTAAATAAATGTAGCCGATTTCAGGAGTCATAAAACGCCAGGTCGGTGCTGCGCTTTCCGCTCCGGTATTGGTTTTTGCAAAAATTGCTTCGGGAGTGTGACACGGAAGACTTTTAGACGCGGTTTTTCCTTCACGTACATAAGTGACAGTGATCCCCCGGTCGTTTGAACGCAGCAAAAAGCCGGCAATGTTGCGCATGCGTGCTGCCTCGTTCGATGCCGGAACATGTTTTTTCAGGCGATCCACTTTTTGCTGAACGGTCTCCCCATTGATATCAATTATAATATCGCCAATCTGAAGGTCATCATCTTTCATCATTGACTCATTCAGATATCCGCTTACAACGGCTTTGTTTTCAATAAATGTCAGCTTATAATTTGCATAATTTCGTCCATAAAAATCGTTGCTGAATTCTTCACCAAATTTCGGATACGCATGCGTGTCGTTGATGCGCGTAATCATTTCCAACACGACTTTTTGTGCTTCAATTTCATCTTTTGCAGCAATCATTTTCAAAATAAATTCATTCGGAATGTTGTGCCAGTCTTCGCCGATCAAATGTCGGTTCGGAAAGAAATATTCAATCATATTATAATATCTGAACACTGTCAGAAGCCTGAATCCATCATCGTTCCAGCTGATGGTTTTATAGCTGCGTTCGTTATTAAATGATGGGTTGCCGACATTTTTATTTAAAGAAATGTAATAGTTATTTTCAACTCTTTTAGTATTTCTGATTTGTACAAGGGCCGCGCTTAGACCTGATCCAAGCATGGTTGTATCAGTTATCCAATTTAGTTCGGGAGTAAGTTTTGTGTTCTTTTTTATTTTCATTTTATTTCCTTTGCCGCTCACAGGGCCAAGTTTGCTCACCCATGCCAGCAAGGAATCGTTGCGTTGTTTTGAATCGGTAATAGGTAAATAGGAAGGAAGAAATCGAAAAAGCTCGTTGTCCCAGTTGTAATTTCCAGCAGCAATAGCCGGATGATAATATTTCAGAAAACCCCAGACTTTGCAGAGCAAAGCAATATTGTCGACCTGCACGCGATTTGTGATGCCGATTTCTATTCCGCTTGATGTTGAGAATGCAGTGTCCTGATCTGCCTTGAAATCTGCCCCCTTAATTTTTGGCGCTTTCAGATAATCTTTTCCATCAACAAGCAATTGAAAATCATCGGCCCAAAGAGAACCGTTTCCTTTTAGAATTACACCGACATACATGGTTTCGGCTCCCTTGCCAAGCGAAAACTGCGGCGTGTTGAATTCATACCAGTCGTTGGTTCCTTTTAAATTTGAAACATTGTTGGTGAAATAATAGTTATTGCCACTGCCTTCGATGCTTACGAACAATGAAGCATAGCCATCTGTAACGGCTTCGGTTTTCATGAACGCTTTGAACTGTGCTGTTTTTCCGCTAAAAGTAACAGGAACTGCAAAAACAAAACAGCCAAAATCCTTTTCTCCTGCATCGGCATTGCGAACAAGTTCCAGGGCATTATTTCCAGCATGCTTTATGGTGCTTTGAATGTTTAAGGAATAATTGCTTCCCCAAAGAATACCATTTTCCGGTAGGGCATTTCCTTCCGGGGTGTTTTCAAAAGTGAAATCTGCAGCGGTTTGTGCAAACAAAAATGTTGCAGCACACATCAAAAATAGAAAAGAAAAAATACGGCTCATGATTTTTTGTTTCAAAGTTACAAATCCATTTAACACCTGTAATTCCTCGCGCGGATTTGCAATCCGTGCGAGGAATTACCTGTCACGGATTTGAAATCCGCGCCAGGTGCTGAGGTATTTACAAATCTATTCTCCCAAATACGTCATCACTGGTCTGAAACCCACAGTTGGTGCGGGTCCGCTGAATGGCGCCACGCTTTCGATGCGTACATCGGCACCCGGCGACATCCATGATCCACCCACCACAATGCCGCTCTGCTGCACCATTTCGGCAGCATTGCCCGACATGTCGTACAGTCCCCAATCGTTGGGTGCGTAATGTCCGGTGATGATTGTGTGAAATCCGCCATCTTCCGAAAAATTTTCAGCCGCATCGGGAACCAGCTCGTATTGCTGTTTTTCGTGGTTGTAAGTTATATGCTTTTCATTCAATGGTCTGAAATTGCATAAATAGCAACCTTTCGAATTGCGCAGGTAGGGCCCGCCCCAGGGATACGGAGCCAGTTTAAGACCTCCGCGTGCAGCCCATATCCATTCTTCGCGCTGCGGCAGCCGGAAGGCACATTTCTGTGGACCTTTCTCAGCCTCATATTTTTTGGTAAGCCATTGACAATACATCTCTGCGCCCTCGCGCGAAATATTCACGACCGGATAATTGTCGTAGGCAGGATGGCTGAAATAATTCTCCACCATCGGCTGATTGTAGCTATTCTTGTCCATTTGCCATTTGGCAGTGTCTGGCAACGCTTTTTTGTACGCAACCATGTCTCCTTCGGCTTTCAAATCGGCCAGAAATGTTCGATACTGCTTGTTGGTGACTTCGGTCTTCGACATAAAAAATGCCTGTACGGAAACGCTGGTGGAATCAATCTCACAGGTTCCCATCGGTACAAACGCAAATCCATCAGGCGCTTTTACGGTTTTCTTTTTGCCAGGTGAAAAAGAGGATAAAACGATAAACCCCGCTAACAGAAAAATACCCCATTTGATTTTGTTTGTTTTCATGACTCGGTGTTTTGTTTATGGTTACAAGATGTCATTTACTATTTCGAACTTCCGGTGTATGTAATCACAGGCCTGAAGCCAACGGTTGTGCAGGGACCATCGAATTTCTGAATGCTTTCCACGCGTACATCATATCCGGGCGAACGCCAGGAACCACCCGCTGCAATACCGTTCTGCTGAACCATTTCAGCCACGTTGCCCGACATGTTGTACAATCCGTAACCGTTGGGCTTATAGGATTGTGCCGGAGCAGTTATATCAGCTGCATCATGCAGAATGCCGGCATAATGCGTGTTACGTATTACTTCATAATTTCCGGTGGTGTCGTTATAATGAATGTTTTCCGAACCCAGGTGAAAAAAATTGCACCGCAGACCATCTTTGTCAACAAAAGATTCTCCAGGCCAGGGATAGTCGCAGCCGTTCAATCCGCCCCGGGCGGCCATCACCCATTCTTCGCGATAGGGCAGGCGAGCGTCGTTGATATTTTCACCATAGGCTTCGCGCATTTTTTTGGTCAGCCATACGCAGTACAATTCGGCCTGGGTGCGCGAGATGTTCACCACCGGATAATCATTGTATGCCGGATGGCGGAAATAGAATTCAACGTAAGGCTCGTTGTAGGCCAGTTTGTCGCGCCACTGCAGGGTGTCGGGCAGGGCTTTGTTGTATGCTTCCATATCGCCGCTGGCTTTCAGGTCAACCAGATATTCCCGATAATCTTTGTTTGTAACTTCGGTTTTGGCCATGAAGAAAGCCTGCACCGAGACAGTATCAGAGCCGACAGTGGTAGTGCCCATCGGGACAAAAACAAATCCTTCGGGGGTTTTTACCGGTTTCTTTTTGTCGGGGGTAAAGGCCGACAGCAGCGCTGATCCCGCGAACAGCACAGCAATAAGACTGATTTTTCCTGGATTCATTCGATGAATTTTAGGGGGTTTAACAGAAATGTAAACGAAAGTAAAGGTCTGAATATTTTATAAAGGGGGGTAAATATTTCAGTAAAAATTTTTTTGCGAATAAAAAAATGATTGTATATTTGCAGTCCGAAATGCGGAAGTAGCTCAGTTGGTAGAGCACGACCTTGCCAAGGTCGGGGTCGCGAGTCCGAGTCTCGTCTTCCGCTCCAAGACCCCCAAAGATGGGGGTTTTTAGTTAAAGAACGTTTACCAGACGACAAGCCCCGGTGGTGGAATGGTAGACACGCCGGACTTAAAATCCTGTGACTTTCGGGTCGTGCGGGTTCAAGTCCCGCCCGGGGTACATTTACAAGTGACTAAACGCCTGATTATTAATAGTATTTGGGCGTTTTTTATTGGCAGTGGGGGGACTTCTGCATACACTTTTTGTCAAAAATGTATTTACATCAGTTGTTGTCTCGAAATAAACTACGAGATGAATAATATCATTACTTGCTTTTTTCCAAACAGTAACACCTAAAATTATTTAAAACACGCGCGTTTGACAAAACGTTCCCGTTTTTTGACAACAGGGAATCCCCCTTTTTGCGCACTAAATCAAGTGTCGGGAGTCATTAACACTTTTTGGGCATTGCTTATGGGGCTTGTTTTTTCAAGCGGGTTTCTTTTTGTTTTATCTTTGTGCGGGCGGTGTAAAAAACTTGTTGTTATGCTGTTTTCAAGGGGCAAAACATTTATTATTTTTCTGTGCGTTATCTTTCTTATTCCGGCTTTGCTTCAAGCTCAGCTGTATGAACCTGATTTAACCGGAAACACCGAAAAGAAACCGGATAGTCTTTCGCTGCAAATCAGGACTTATGAAAACATTGTTGAGGAAATGCAGCGCCAGCCTTCGAGCTATGGCTCTCTGGTAAATATAATGTCTCAGCTGGGCGATCTTTATTCGGCCAATGAGGACTACCCAAAAGCCATTTATTTGTATATGCGCTCCATCATTATGCGGCAGATGGGACATTCCTCTCTGAGTCCCAATCAATCATCGGTTGCGTGGCAAATGATTGAAGTGGGAAATTCGTTTTACCGTTTGCGCGATTACCAGTTGGCCGAAAACGCCTACCGCAATGCCGCGCAGTACTTCAATAAAACAGCAGATCATCAGGGCTTGATTACCGCCATCAACAATATAGGGCTTTGCCGTTTAAATATGGGAAAGCCAGAGGCCGCATTGCCCGTGTTTCAGAAAATGCTCGCGTTTTCAAAACAAATTAATGATGTTGCCAGAGTTTATTCCTCAAGCATTTATATCGGTATTTCGCTTTCGGGAATGAAAAAATATGATGAAGCAATTGCTGTGCTGAACAACGTTGCTCACTTTGAAATGGACAACGAAAACCTTGATCTCGAAGATTTCAGAAAACTACAGCTTGGCGAAACCTATCTTTTGTCGGGAGATACGACAAATGGAATCAGCACCTATCTCAGTCTGACTGAAAACGCAAAAGATGCAACAGGTATTTATTACAAATCGATTGCATTCTCCCGGTTGGCCGGTTTTTATTACAAAGAGCATGATTATCAGAAAGCATTGACTTACGCGGAGGATGCCTACTCATTACTCAAGGACAAGCATCATCTGAATGTGATAACGGACGTTAATGGTTTGCTTCATCAGCTGTATAAGGCTACCGGGAATACCAACAAAGCGCTGTTTCATTTCGAAGCCTATCATGAGGGCATTATGCAAATGAATAATCGCGAAATTGAAACATTTGTCAGCGATTACAATAAAAAAGTGGAGCGGATTGCTATTAGTCACGAACTAAAAAGTATTCGTGAAAACAGCGAGCGTATTCAGGTTGAAAAGTCAAATCAGCAAAGTCTCTCCATTTTTCTTGTCATTATTGCCGTTTTGCTTCTTGTTATGCTGTTTACCGCAAAGGGTTTCGATGCTCGTGTGGGCTTATTGCTCGATCACATAAGATCATATTCTAAAACAGAAAAAATATACTTACTGCTTTTGCTTGGCGTATATTTCATTGCGTTCTATTATTTCTTTGTTCCTGTTGAAAACGCTGTTGGATTGAGAAATCTAAGCTTCACGGAGCGGATGTATCCGGGTCTCATTGCATTTATTGTGTCGCTTGCTTTGGTCTCGGTGTTCTATTCGCCAGTAGCGGGGCAGAAAAAAGTGAAAAACTGGTATGTTTATGCTTTGTTTGTTTTCGGGCTGGCTTTTTTAAGTGTTTTGCTGGCCGAGTTTGTTCTTTTCAATGTTAGAGGTTTCGGTGGATTCAACTTTCTGTTGTCTCTTTCGCTGATTGTTCTGGCTTCCTTCATTGTCCCCTTATATCTGTTTATCTTAATTGTAGAAAAGCTTGTTGTCAGGCACGTTGCCGCTATTTCTGAGTCATTGAACCAGTACATTGGCCAGATGAGGCAGAAGCCGGGTCCCGATAAGAAAATGATAACCCTGCAAAGCGAAAAAACGAGCGGGCGTTTATCTTTTGATATTTCAGAATTGATGTCGGTTGAGGCACAAGGCAACTATAGTATGTTTGTCCTTGTTCAAAACAAGGTTGTTAACCGAAAAATTTTGCATATTACCATGAAGGCCATTGAAGAAGGTCTTGCTGAATATGAATTTGTGGTTCGCTGTCACAAATCCTATATGGTAAATATTCAACATATTGCCAAAGTAACTGGAAACTCGCGGGGCTATCTTGTGCATTTTGATGAAGAAACAGAGCCTGTTCCTGTTTCAAGAAATTTCCAGAAAAACGTTATGGAGGTCATCCGTAAGTTTAAGGATGGCTTTTGACAGTAGAACCGTCCTTCTCGTCAAATCCACAACCCTCTTATCATTTTTTAAACCCTTATATGTAATACGACAGGCCCGTATTGTTCGCTTAAACTAAATTTGCAATCGACAAAACACAGTCGAACCGTAAATTTAGCATTATGAATATACGAGTACGCAAAACACAGTTAACGAACTTAGCCATTAAAATTGCAGCATTATTAATGCTGACCTTTATATTATTGGCTGGAATCAAAAGCTCACAGGCAGCAGTAAGCGTTACAGCTCCCACACTTAATATTTCAACAGCAACATTTCCTTCAGTATATTATCCATTGGGAAATATTGTAATTACTGAAGTCGCGAACGGAGACTTTTCGGCAGGAACAAATGTTACATTAATTATTCAAGCACCCACAAATTTTGAATTTCAACCGTCAATCGGAACGGTATCTTTTGCGGCAAGTGCAAATATTTCTGCAGCAACAATGACTTCTGTCACAGCAAATCTGATTACTATTACCTATTCTTCAAGCGGCACCAACAAAAAAGATGTAATCACCATCACTGGGCTGATGGTGAGAGCCACCAACATGGCCAGTACCGGCAATGCTACACGGAGTGGCGGAACAGGTACAATTGCAGGTTTGCCACTTGGCACCGTCATGGCTAACTTTACTTCCACCCTGGCCACCGGTTGTACCCATACACTTACCATTACCGATACTTTTGGCGACGGCTGGAACGGTGGCACCCTAGATGTTACCGTAAATGGCGTCACAGTCTTAACGGGCATTACTCTGGCGGCAGGCTCAGGCCCAGAAGACCATACTTTTACTGCCGCCAATGGCGATGTGATTACGGTTATTCGTACTGCTGACGGAACATTCCCTTCTGAGATGCGTGTGACCATTACCGGTGGAGCCGCCAATGTCATTCTGGCTGCACAGGAACCTGTTGTCACACCCGGCACCAGTGTAATGGGATGCTGCGCGCCGACAGTGCCCGGATTGGCCTCATACACCAGCCCTTCAAATGGCACCATTGATCAGGATGTGTGCGGAATAACCCTGACCTGGGATGCTCCCACCGCCAATGGCTGCAATACAGCAACCTCATATGATGTTTATTTCGGGACTTCGGTCACTCCACCACTTATTGACAATACAACAGCCACCAGCTATTCCACCTCTTTTTTAACAGCTTCTACCACTTATTACTGGAAAATCGTCCCTAAAAATGCCATCGGCAACGCTGTTGGTGCGCTTACATGGTCGTTTACCTCCAGCGCTGCCAATCCGGTCCCGGGACTGGCCACCTATAATACGCCTGCAAACGGCGCCACCAATCAGAATTGCTGTGGTGTTGCCCTCAACTGGACCGAACCGGCTGTTTCGGGCTGTAATGCAGCTACTTCGTACGACGTATATTTCGGAACCTCCGCTACACCACCGCTCGTCGGCAATTTTACGGGGACTACGTATAATACGGGCGCGCTGAATACATCGACCACTTATTACTGGAAAATAGTCCCGCGCAATTCATTCGGAACAGCGACAGGCGCCATTACACGATCGTTTACAACCAGCGCAACCATATGTTCTGCTTGTACGCACACTATACGCCTGACCGATGATTATGGTGACGGCTGGAATGGAGGAACCATAACCGTAACCGTAAATGGGGTTCCCGTTCTTACCAATATTGCTCTGGTTGGGTTGACCGGGCCCGAAGATTTTACCTTCTCGGCCGCTGATGGAGATGTGATAATTGTAACCCGAACGGCCGATGGCTCCTATCCTTCCGAAATGCGTTTTGAATTACTTGGTGCAGCTGCAACGGTAATTCTTCCGATACAACAACCGGTTACTACCCCAGGCACCAATGTGTCGGGTTGCTGTACACCTCTCGCACCATCCTGCGCATCAAATCCTTCTCCAGCCAATGGTGCCACCAATATCGATCCCTGTTCACCCAACTTTTCATGGACAGCACCTGCAAGTTCAGGATGCGATATTGTTTCATCGTACGATGTGTATTTTGGCACAAATGCCAGCCCCGCATTTTATGCCAACATGACCGCCACGGCGTTTATGCTGCCTGGCGCATTGGCTGATAACACCACTTACTACTGGAAGGTTGTGCCAAAAAACGCTGCTGGTGCTGCTACCGGTTGTTCAGTGTGGAGTTTTACCACCAGCAGTTCTTCAAATCCATATTATTGTCTTTATGGAAGTGCGCTCAATTACCCATCCGGAGGAGCCAATTGCGCCCAATTAACCTCAGCTTCAGCAACACAGAATGGTTGCGCCTGGAACCGCGGCACCATTTCTTTTGCTTCTGCATTTGATTATTCTATCCAGATGTATTTTGGCGCTTCTGGTGGTGGCGCCGATGGATGCGCGTTTGTATTTCAGAATTCTCCGCTGGGCATCAGTCAGTGCGGAGATAATGGCGGACAACTGGGCGCCGGCGGGATTTCCAATGCGGTTGTAGTTGAATTCGACACCTATGACAACGACAACCCTTCGCATATTTTCGACATCGCCGCAGATCACACTGCCATTGAAATAGACGGAGACATGCAGGGCTGGGGCGCTCCGCTGTGTGGTCCAGTGCAGGCCGATCCACTCGACGCTTTGCTGGCCGACGGATTGTTGCACACCTTAAGAGTCACCTGGGATCCGGCAACAAACACCCTTTGTGTGTATGTGGACGGAAGTCAGCGCATTTCATGTGTATATGATTATATCAACAATGTATTTGGAGGTAATCCCAATGTTTGGTGGGGATTTACCGGCTCCACCGGACTGCTGGCCAACCAGCAGTATTTCTGCCCGCTGACCATTCCGCTGCCTGTCGAAATGATGCAGTTCAATGCTACCTGTAACGATGGAAATCCGCTGCTGACATGGTATACAGCCAGTGAAACCAACAATCATTATTTTGTGATTGAACGCTCCGAAGATGGTTCTACTTTCGATTCCATCGCACGGGTACAGGGTTCGGGAAATACCAATGCGGTCACCATGTATCAGTTTGTCGATTACACCAATGTTGCAAGCGAGGTATATTACAGACTCCGTCAGATGGATTTCAATGGTGAAAACACCGAACTGGGTATTACAACCACAACCTGTAACACCGTGCACGAAAAATTAACCATTCTTTCGGTCAACCAGGAAAACAATTCCGAATTCAACGTCAGCTTTTCGACCGGTGTTAGCGGCAATCATCAGATATTGCTTTTTGATATCAACGGTCGCTTAATCGAAGAGCAAAACATGAATTGTCAGGCTGGAACCCATCATGCCGAATTTTGTGTAAAACCAGAACCCGGCTTATATCTGATTCAGGTGTCAAACACCAGCGAAAAATCTTCCTACAAATGTAAACTGTAACCCCCCCTAACATACAGTAAGCCGGAGCGTCGAAAGGCCTCCGGCATTTTTTTGCTAATAACCCCTCGAAGGGTTCCAAACCCTTCGAGGGGTTTATGTCAAAGCAGTTCCCGAATCTGTGCCAGCAAATACTCAAAAAATTCGTCTTCACTCATGTCGAGTTCGTGGCGGTAAATGATTTTTCGGATGACTCCGTTGCGGTCAATAATGATGTTGCCCGGATAGGACCAGCTGTTGAATGAATTGAATACAGCTTCATCGGGATCAGCGACAATGGGAAAATGCAGCTCCGGATGTTTTTTTATGACCGCCCACCTGTTTCCAAAATACAACGAGTCTCTGTCGAGAAAATGCTGCAGTTCTTCGTTTGTATTGTTTGCAAATGCAAGCAGCTGAAAATCGGGATTGCTTTTAAGGGTGTCTGCAATCCTGTTCAGGAGCGGATTTTCAATTATGCAGCCTCCGCAGGTGAGAAACCAGAAATGAACAAGTATTACTTTGTCTGAAAAAATTTCACTATTAAATCCACGACCATCGGCAGCATTGATGGTGAGAAACGGCGCATCGGTGCCAATTCTTTTTATTTGCGCAAATGCGGCATCGAAGGTTTCAGTTTCACCATATAAATGCCTCAGACGAATGGAATCTGTAGTGAAATCGGGTTGTGCCTGCAGGCTGACAGATATTAACAGAAAAAAGAAATATTTCAGAGATTTCATATTACAAAAATACGAGAATTTTGACTGATTGCTTTTATTCTTTATCCGTGTGAAATTTTGTGAATTCCCAAAAATGGACTCAAACGTATTCCTGTCAGACTATAATTCGACATCTGTCCATATTCAATGATATACAGCCAGGTGGTTACAGCCAGAAATTCAGCAACAAAGGATGTATGATGCCTAATTTTGCAAAAATATTTTTCCAATGAAACAAATCTCTTTTTTTCTACTCGTTTTTATGAGCTGGCAACTACAAGCACAAGGGCCGTTTACGCCCCCCTATTCAACAGACTTCAATTCTTACACCACGGAAGATGAATTTCTGGCCGACTGGTCATATCAAAACAATCTACCAACCGATCAGGCTGGAGTCTGGGGCTTTGACAACACGGCCTATTTCGGCTACAATTCATCCAACTGCCCTTTTTATTTCACTGCTTCAACTTCAGGTGGCAACGACTGGCTATTCTCTCCCGGATTTACATTGATGCAGGGAGCAAATTATAGTCTTTCATTTCTGTATGCAGGAGCGCTTGACGGCTACACTGAAAAAATGAAAGTATACATCGGCAATGCAGACACGTCTGTTGCAATGACACAAATGCTGCACGATTTTACTGACATTGCTTCTGCAGATTTTCAAATGCTTTCAGTTTCATTTACAGTTCCGGCTAACGGCACTTACTTTTTCGGCTTTCAGGCATTGTCAGCCGCCGGAAATTTCGGAATTTTGATTGATAATTTCTCCGTTGATAACGGCACCGGAATCTACAACAACCAGGTTTCAGAAAACGTTTTTTATCCTAATCCATGCATAGGAATTCTACATGTTTCCGCAGATGAGCCTCAGGATATTTCGATTTTCTCAACGGATGGCAAAGTTGTTTTTCAAACAACCGCAAATGGCTCTGCAGACCTGACAAATCTTCCCGATGGTCCGTATTTCATGCAGATAAATAACAAAGAAACCCAGCTCCTGATTATTCAGAAGTACTGACCAATCTGGTGTTAACAATTCCGTGTTGATCTTTTCTTCGGTAGCCCATTTTTCACCATGGGTCTTTCATTAGATTTGCAGTATGAAGAAAATCATCCGGTTTTTCAGAAATCTGGACCGGCGCACACTCCTGCTTGCAGGCGGTGGGGCGCTTGTTGTTATACTTATTGTTCTCCTAATTGTTTTGAAACCTTTTTCCTCCGGGAAAACGTACGAGGCTTCTGATGTTATTCCTGACAATGCCTTTGCTGTTTTTCGTATCAATAACCCGGGCGAATTAATTCACAACAGCAGCTTTTCCAATACCATTCAGAATATTTCTTTTTTACCAGCCTTCGAAGATTTCTTATATGGCCTGAAACAGGCGGATACGGTGTTTTCCGTTAGTGAAAACAATCCAAATCTGCTTTCTTCATCAAAGCTTTATGTGTCGCTGCATCCAACAGGAAAAAACAAAACAGAAACATTGTTTGTGCTTGAACTACCCGACAACATAGATGCAGCGCAGATTCATGAAGATCTGCAGGGCAGCGGAAAAATTTCATTCAGCGAAAAAACGGTGGAGGGCAGCACTTGTTATTCGATAGGCAAAAAGTCGTTCACTGTTTATCCATGCAACAATCTGCTCATTGGATCTGTTTCGGAACGCCTGCTATCTCTTTCAATCAAAGCCTCGGAAAAAAAGTCCGGACTTTCGCGCAGCGAAGAATTTATGAATGCACAGAAAACTGCATCCAATGAATGCGCTTTAAACATTTTCGTCAACACCCCGTTGCTTTACAGGTCGCTCGGACAGCTGGTTTCAGGAGACACTTATGTCAATCTTGCATTTCTCGCAACATTGTCTTCCTGGGGAAATCTGGATGTAAAAGTGCAGAATGACGTTATGGTTTTTTCTGGATTGTTTCCGTTGAATCAAGACGGAACTTCGTTTATGACTTTATTCGACGAGCCGTTGAACGATGCAACAGAAACTATTTTATCCATGCTGCCGGCCAACACGTCGGCTGCATTTTCGTTCGGCTTCGGGAATTTCGAAAAGTTTTTTTCAGCTTATGCAAAAAGACTTTCGAACGAAAAGCAAAATGCATATAACAACGACGAAGAACTTGCGCATCTGAACGACGAAGCAGAAACCGAATCGCTGGAGGATTGTTTGTATGAACATGTTACCGGAACCTTGTGTGTTTTTTCAACAGCCGTGGGTCCGGGTCGTGAACCCGAGGTTTATTGCGCTTTTCCGATTAACGATGCCGAAGCGGTAAAAGAATGTTTGCTTGATTATGCTGAATCGAATGAATGGGACACCCTGAATTTTCGCGATGCGACTTTGATTGAAATTCCGGTGGAATATGTCGCCTATAGTCTTTTCGGGCCGCTGTTTGAGCCGATTTCCGAAACATGTATTGCGGTGACAGACGAGTTTGTTTTCATTGGAAATTCAGCGGAACAACTGAAACCTGTTCTCAACGATGTGCTTTCGGGCCGCACACTGAGCGCGTCTGCGTATAAACAAAATCTGAAAAACAACATCTCGTCTTCGTGGAATACATTCACCTATCTCAATACAGCAGCTGCGGAGTATTATCTTACAAACCGCTGGCTGAGCGATACTACGATGATCTCATCGCTTGACGTTGCGCGTGGAAAAAAACAATCGGGAATAATTTCACTTACCTGCGCACGACAGTCTGACGGAATTGTGGTTAGTGGCACCTGGTTTTTCGGGAAACCGGATTCGACATCATCGGAATCATGGGCAACCACCCTGGATGCCGATGTGGCGGGTCGTCCGGTGATTCTGAAAGATTTCAAAACCGGTGAAACATGGGTGGCTGCAGCCGACGTTTATGACAATGTTTATTTGCTGAACTCCGAAGGCGTGATCGTTTGGAAAAAAGAAGTCGGGGATGCTGTGAATGGAGATTTTCAATTGCTATGGTCAGGAAATAAAGAAAAAAGAAGTGTTGCTTTTTCAACAGCAAAAGGCATTTATATCATTGGCCTTGACGGCGAGATGAGAAAATCTTTTCCGGTATCGGTTCGCGGAGGCGTTGCGTCGAATCTGTTGGTTGCCGACTATGAAAACAATCAAAACTATCGCCTTTTATTTTGCGACAACAATGGTATTTTTAATAATTATTCAACGGAAGGAAAACCTACAGAGGGCTGGTTAAAACCGGATCTGAGACAACACAACGACAGCCGTGTTTTTTACAGTCCGCTTGGAGGAAAGGACTATCTGATCGTTTCAACGATTGGAAGCTCTGTGCAAATATTCGATCGCAAAGGAAAAGAAGTTCAGACTATTGACGAAATACAATTCAACAAAGGACTGAACCCGCTTCAGGGCGCACGCGACGCTGATTTCTGGACATCGTTTTCCAGCGACGGAGCTCTTATAACTTTTAATATTGAAGGAAAATTCAACACATTGTCAGAAAAATCCTTTGGTGAAAATGTATTGTTCCATGTAAGCGAAAATCAGATTATTGTTGTTTCCGAAGGCACCATGTATGTGCTGGATAAAACCGGAAAGGAACTGTCATCCGAAAAGCTTTCGGAAACTGCCATTGATTATATCAGCGTTGTAAAAAGCAGCAAAAACAATTTTTTAATTTTCCACAATTCAGATGATGTTGTCGGCATCATTTCCACAACTTCCGAATACGCAGAAAAAGCATTGAAGTCCGATGCATCCGCTTTTGATTGTGTCACTGATAAAAATAAAATCCTTCTGATCACTGCCAATGGAAAGTCCATTGTGTCTGAAATTGTAGGTGTGGAAAAGGATTAAATGTTTTTATCAATGGGCTATTGACAATGGCATTCAAAATAATGTATCTTTGAAATTCTTTTTTCTGCAACGCTCTCACATTATAATTGTCTAACAAAAAACATCATACCATGAAAGTTAAACTATTGCTTGCTACCGGAATACTCGGGCTGGCTTCGTTGTTCATGGCATCCTGCGTCAAAGAAGAATTTGACATGGATACCGTTACAGCGACCAACTGGAATCCGAATGCAGCTGCACCACTCATCAACAGCAGCCTTTCACTGTGGGATATTATGAATGATTATGATTCAACCGACCTTCTGGTAGTTGATTCAAATCAATTTGTTTATCTGGTTTACGAAGACACTGTGTATAGTGAATCAGCAGAAGATCTGATTCCTGTTGCTGACCAGTCGATGAACTACAGCGACAACCTCATTTTGGGGACTGTGTCGGGTGATCAAACCTTTGATTACGACTATAATTTCGATTTATCCCTGGGCGGCGGAATGGAGCTTGATTCCATGTTTCTGAAAGCAGGCTTGCTCTCTATGGCAATGAATTCAGATCTGAGCTATCCGGCCACCATCGTAATGACCATTCCGGGATCAACGCTCGGCGGTTCTCCTTTTTCTGTAACGCTGAATTATTCAGGATCGGGTAGCAGTACAAGTTTTAGTCTCATGGGCGCCAAACTGGTATTTGACAATTCGGTGGTAAGTAATCGACTGGCTGTACATTTCAAGGTGACGGTTCATGGAAACGGGAGTGCGAACAACGCGACTTATGCCAACTTCAATATGAATCTTGCAGGCATGTCTTTCCGCTTTTTGTATGGCTATCTGGGTCAGTTCGATCTCAGCCTGAACAACGACACCATTGGCATTAAAGTGTATAATAACAATCTCACAGGCTCCGTTAACTGGGAAGATCCGCGTCTCTACATCAATGTGTATAATGGATGGGGATTGCCCATAAGATCAACCGTCGATTATCTTGAAGCAATCAGAACCAATGATCCTCCAGCCTCGGTCATTATTTCCGGTTCTGGTATTCCAAACCCCTGGGATATTAATTTTCCGACGGCTGTTGGTAGTATATCATCAACATCATTTATGCTTGACAAGAGTAATTCGAACATCGATAATGCGCTGAATATTACTCCGCAAAGAATTCTTGCCCTGGTTTCAGGTTCTACCAATCCAAACGGGAATGTGGTGAAAAACTTCGTGGAAGATGTGAGCAGATTGGCTGTTGAAGCCAAACTCGAACTGCCTTTTTATGGAACAGCCGAGGGATTTGTTTTGCAGGATACTTTTGACATCAGCTTTGGAGAAGATCTCAGTCATGTTGATTGGATTATGTTTAAACTGTATACCAACAATATGTTCCCGATTGATGGAACTGTTCAGCTATATTTCTGCGACTCGCTCAATAACCGCCTCGACTCATTGCTGAATCCGGTGGATCAGATTCTGATGTCAGCCACACCTGGTCCTGGTCCAGATTATATTGTGAGTTCTCCTGTTGCAAAAACTGTTTCACAAACCATTGGCGGAACGCGCATTGGAAATCTGGAGAACACGAAAAAAATTGTTATTACAGCATGGCTCGACACCTACAATGCGGGCACACAGCTTGTGAAAATTTATTCCTACTACAAGCTGGATGTTCGTCTCAGTGCTCAGGCACAGCTCAAATTCAATAGTTCCGAAATAGATTAAGGAGGTCGCCATGAAAAAAACAATAATAACTATACTGATTTTTGTTGCGGGATTGTCGGGCTCAAACATGCTGAATGCGCAAAACGACATGATTATTCAGGGAATGCGGATTATTCCGCAATCCTATTATTCCAATCCTGCATTTATTCCGCAATGCAGATTTCATTTCGGAATGCCCGCTCTGTCTTCTTTTTACATGGGCACTGGTCACAATGGTTTCAATGCGAAAAATGTGATTTCGGTGAATTCGCTTGATTCTGTTGAGCTGGATATTGAATCTATGCTCAACAGCATGAAAAAAAACAACTATGTTTTTCTTGAAGCCAACGAAGAATTGTTGTCTTTTGGTTTTAAAATAAAGGACAAGCACTATGTGAATTTTTCAGCTACTGAGCGCGCTTTTGCGCGGGTTTCGTATCCGAAAGATTTGATGGAGTTTGCGTTTTATGGCAATGGCGCTATGCTCGATCAAACACTCGACATCGGTAATTTTAGACTAACAGAAAATCATTATCGCGAATTTGCATTTGGCTATTCTTATTTGTACGACGATACCTGGACCTTTGGTGCCAGAGCAAAAATACTTTTTGGAATGTCGAATGTAAACACACGTCGCAGCGACATTACCCTTCACACCGAGGGTGAATTCTTTGATATTACAGCTACGTCAGATATTCTTATCAATACAAATGAAATTGACAACATGTCGGATTCAACCATGGACGAAAAAAAGTATCCGGTGGATTATCTCACCATGACAAAAAACATGGGACTTGGTTTTGATTTCGGTGCTACTTACAAATTGGATGATAAAATCACATTTGGATTGAGCGTGCTCGACCTGGGCTACATCAGTTGGAAAAGCAATCCGATGAATCTTGTAAGTCAGAATCCTGGAGGATCTTTCACCTATGATGGTGTCGATATTTCAGAATTTATGGATCAGGGCGACAGTGCGTTTTTGCAAGATCTCGAAGATTCGCTGATTGATATTTTCATGGTGGATACCACATACGAAAAATACAAGACATCGCTCAACACACGCATTCATGCAAGTGCTTTTTATAAGGTGACTAAAAACGATTATGTTTCTGCTATGGTTCGAATGCATTTTTACGACAGAAAAGTTCATCCGTCATTCAGTCTTGCGTATATGCGTAAATTCGGTGACATCTGGCATTTGACAGGAACGTATTCCATCGCCAATCGCAATTACGCCAATTTTGGCATTGGAATGTCGTTGAAACTTGGCCCTGTTCAATTGTATATGCTAACCGACAATATCTTTGGGCCCCTCATCTGGAATCGTTATACATGGATCGAAGAAAAGGAAGACGATTTTGGTGTCACCACTTTTGAAACCCAAAAATTGACTCTTCCGCGCAACTGGAAATATATGAATGTTCATTTTGGAATGAATTTCGTCTTTGGCTGTAAACCCAAAAAAGATCTCGTTCCGATTCTTGAATAAATTTCTTTTGAAATAAAATTTCCGCATCTTTCAAATCCGTCTTCATGAAAAAACTGGGGACGGATTTTTTTATTTTTTTATTCCCGGGGCTCTGCCCCAGGCTGACATCTGTCGCGCCTTCACGTGAAACGTGACAAGTTGGCGCTTTTTGTGCTTCGCAGTTTTTATTGTGCCTTCGGCAACATTTTAAAATTCTTTTTCGTTGCAGACGTTACAATCGTTACAGACGTTACGCGTTACGTAGTTACAATCGTTACAAATATTTCCAGAATCTAATCTTTCCACATCGGCGAACATGTCGCGTTTTACGTGAGCTGCACATTTCCACATCCTCGTAAGATAAAAGACAAAAGAATAAAGATAAAAGTGATCATCTAATATTTCCACATCGCCGCACTTGTCACGTTTCACGTGAGGCGCCATATCGGCAAAGCCGCACATCTTCACATTTGTATTTCGTATTTTTATATCGTCTCCGGCATTTTGTTGTATTTGTTCATCGCATTATCCATGCCGCCCAAAACAAATTCTTCAACCGCTTTTGCTGCAAGTTGTATGCGCTCAGTAACTACGGGCACTTGCTCCGGAAACCAGCGTCCAAGCACATAATCGACCTGCATGCCTTTGGGATAATCGTTGCCGATTCCGAAACGCAGACGTGAAAACTCTTCTGTTTTCAGTGTTTCAATAATATGATCAAGCCCATTGTGTCCGCCGGCTCCGCCCTTTTTGCGCAATCGGATTGTGCCAAGTGGCAACGCCACATCATCGGCAATGATGAGAAATTGCTCCGGACTTTCCTGTTGTAACCAATACGAAACCGCTTTGCCACTCAGGTTCATGTAGGTCGATGGTTTTATCAAAACAATCTTGCGACCTTTCAGCATATAAAAAGTCATGTCGGCATAGCGCGAAGGCTGAAAAGTAACTTCGTGTTTCAATGCAAGATAATCCACTACTTCAAAGCCAATATTGTGGCGGGTTCCCGCATATTCGCGACCAATGTTTCCAAGTCCGGTAATTACGTACGTTTTCATTGCAGCTTCAAAAGTAATAATCTTTTGTGGATTTGCGGTAATCGCTCAGGAAGGATTTAAATTCATGGTTTGGCCACGATGACACCAAGACACGAAAATATTGATTAGACCTTGAAGCAAAATCTCTCTGCGTCTCCGCGCTCTCTGCGAGAAACTATTATATTCCCTCTGCGTCTCTGCGCTCTCTGCGAGAGATGGTATTTACTATGCGTCTTTGCTAGAAACCTCTGCGAGATACAATATTTACTCTGCGTCTCTGCGCTCTCTGCGCGAAATTGAATTACTCTGCGCTACCGCGTGAAACCTCTGCGCGTCCGAATAGGCGGTTGTAAAAAAACAACAGAATAACCGACAGTAATCCAATGCAGCTGAACGTGAGCCAAAGCGCCGATGGATTGTTGTTTTGTTCAACAAAATGCACATATAAAACAGCGCCCAGAATTCCACCAACCCCGCTTCCAATCACGCCGTACAGAAATGCGTATCCCTGATACAACGCCTTCTTGTCTTCCGGAGCAACCAGTCCTACATAAGATATAAATTTCGGATGGGCTGTCATTTCACCAAGAGTGAAAACAACACAACCAAGAAGAAAAATCCAGCCCTGAGTTGAGAACGCAAGAATGGCCATGCCAAGCGACCCGAACAGTATTCCGACCATCATAGTCGGCAGCGGTTTTGTTTTTTTCAATATGGCCGAAACGAGGAGTTGCAGCAGAATAATTACACCAGCATTGACGACAGTGACATGTTCGGCATCGAATTTCCAGTTGGGAGAGGACGTAAAATTTGAAAGAAAAGAATTTACGAATGCATTTACAGCGCTCATATCGACTTGTTCTGTCACATACCACAACACGGCATCGTACATTTGAAAGTACATAATCCAGAACAGAGAGTAAATAACAATGAGCAAAATAAATCTTACATTTTTGAGCACCAAAAACATTTCAACAAATGTTTCTTTCAGCGTTTTTTGTTTGTCGGGCTTTGTTGTTTCGCGGAACGACAACATGTTGAGAATGAATAGCCATCCTGTGCCAACAGCAGCCATGATGAAAATGTAATTCCAACCGAATGTTTTCATCCATGGAATGAGAATAAGCGGAAAAATAAATGCACCGAGATTGATGGACCAGTAATAAATGCCGAAGCCTAGCGACGAATTGTTCTCATCGGTGCTGCGTGCAATGGTTCCTGCAATGAGCGGTTTAAACAATCCGGCACCGCAGGCCATTAAAATCAGACATAAAAATATCATCGGATACGAAGAAACCGTACTCGACAATGCATAACCTGAACTCATGAGAACAAACGCCAGCGATAGAATTTTTTTATATCCGAAACGAGCAGCCATCGCTCCCGACAGGATTGGAAGTAGATATAACAAAGGCGTAATTGTGCTTTTAATCACACCAATACTTTCTTTCGAAAAGCCCAACCCGCCTTCGTTTACGCTAAGTGCAAGATAAACCGACAGCACCGACATGACGCCGTAGTACGAGCCACGTTCGAAAAACTCCATCACAATAACGGTGTAGAAATTGCGCGGAAACGACCGGAACGATTTGAAGACTGACATTGTAAAAATTGTTGTGCGAAGATAATAATCTTCGCACAACTTAGTAGTATAATACAAAAGCCGATTAAGAAAACACAACGGAGTTATGTTTAATCCAATGCAGCGAAATTAATCTGCAAGCTGGCTTGCAAAGTTTAATTCGGTGCATTTGATATCGGTTTTTGCCTGAATAAACCAAACTCTGTGTGCCTCTGTGCGTACTTCGTGCAACTCTGTGTAACCAGGAATTATAGGCCGTGACACTGTTTCGTTCAGCTGGCTTAATTAAAACACCTGAGAATGTTGCCGCGGCTGTGTTTGCCGCTGTGGCGGCGGAATTTCTTTTTGCCGCTGTGTTTGTAATTAAAAGCTTTTATACTTTTCGAAATGTCTTTTACAAAACTATGCTTTTTCTTTCCTGATCCCGATGATGAATACGACGCCGATGGCGAAGAAGTGCTTCTGCTGCGTGATCCAACCTGAAGCTGTATTCCGCCTTCGCTTTTTTGCTGAATGTCATTACCGGTGTTGTTTATATTTATATCGTAATTTATCTGGGCCTGTTGATTAATCAGATTTCCGCCCACCGGATTTGCATCTGTATTTACAACCTGAATATTCACATCATTGATCTGATTGGTCTGCACATCTATTGGATTGGCGTTGTTGAGCCCGCCCACCGGATTATTGTTCAGACTTAATTCGTTTTGTCCCGCTGCCACAGCGGAAATCAGCAAAAAAAGCAGGGTGAAGTACTTCATGTTTCAGTTTTTAAGGCGGGCCGTGAAACAACAATTGTGCCGTAGAAGCTCAATGCAAAACGTTCAACTTACAACGTTTGCAGCTTAATGCCGAAGTCTTGAAGATGGAACTGGTTTTTAATCCTTACCTTTTTAAGCATTAAGCCGATGTACTAAGTTCCCGGGCGTAGCTGATTTCACTACAAACACGATATTGGCTTATGTAGCACCGGGATCTCCTATGAATAAAACTCCCTTTGTTAGTTGTTGCAGAGCCTATTGAAAATATTTCCTCAAAGCAAGGGCAGTGAATAATACTACCCC